>JBAUTD010000278.1:0-9243 GCA_049582045.1 Burkholderiales bacterium | reverse complement strand
ACGTCGTCTCCCGTGAGCACCGCCACCACCCCCGGCATCGCCAGCGCCGCGGCAGCGTCGATCGAAACGATCCTGGCATGCGGCCTGTCGGAGCGCAGGAAGTGCGCGTGAAGCTCCCCCGGGAAGTTCCAGTCGGAAACGTAGCGTCCCCGCCCCTTCAGCATGCGCTCGTCTTCGAGCCTGCCTTTGGTGCCGAAACTCTGCATCAGCTATGCGACAGGGCGATCAGGATGCTGCAGGGCGCGTAATCGATCAGCGAGGCGCCTACCGAGCCCTTCCACCAGCGCGCGGCGAACGAGGTCTTCTGGTTGTGCCCGATCACGATCAGGTCCACGTCGAGCTCCTTCGCCAGCCGACAGATCTCCTCGACCGGCTCGCCGACCGCCAGATGCCCGGAGGCCTGGAAGCCCTTCTCAGTGAGCGACGCAATGCCCTCGTTCAGAACCGCCTGAGTGCGCTTTTTTTCCTCTTCGAGCAGTTCTTCCGGCACGAAGCCCTCGGTAAGGAACAGGCTCGGCGGCATGCTCGCCACCGCCAGGAGATGCGTTTCTGCGCCCAGGAAGTTCGCCAATTCCGCGCACTCGACCAGTGCGCGCTTGCCGTCCTGGGACCCGTTATAGGC
This sequence comes from Burkholderiales bacterium, assembly GCA_049582045.1. Lineage (GTDB taxonomy): Bacteria > Pseudomonadota > Gammaproteobacteria > Burkholderiales > SG8-39 > DAHVFK01. The sequence goes on along the minus strand of JBAUTD010000278.1, from coordinate 8,621 downwards.
CAGAAGGATCTTGCGATACTTCATGTGCGGGCTCCTTGCAGGGTGGCTGGGCTAGCGAAACGATTATAGCCTCAGCCCGGGCCGGCGTCGGCAGCCGCTAGAATTCGAGTTTTGCAGGACCCCGTCATGTTAGACGTTTCCCGCAGCGATCTTGTCGCCGGCGTCGCCGGCAGCGGCACCATGGGACGCGGTATCGTCCAGGTGCTGGCGCAGTGCGGCGTGCGCACGTTGGTGTTCGACGCGCAGCCCGGCGCGGCGGCGAAGGCCCGCGACGCGATCGCACAGGCCCTCGTGCGACTGGTCGAGAAAGGCCGCCTCGAGCAACCCGACGCCGACGCCGCGATGGCGCGCATCGAGGTCGTCGATGCTCTCGCGGCGCTCGCACCCTGCCAGGTGGTGATCGAGGCGATCGTGGAGAAGCTCGAGGCGAAGCAGGAGCTGTTCCGGGCGCTCGAGGGCATCGTCGCCGAATCGTGCATCCTCGCTTCGAACACCTCGTCGCTCTCGGTCACCGCGATGGCCGCGGCGTGCCGCTGGCCCGGACGCGTCGCCGGCTACCACTTCTTCAACCCGGTGCCGGTGATGAAGATCGTCGAGGTGGTCGACGGCGTGCTGACCGAGCCCTGGGTCGGCGAGGCGCTGTGCGCGCTCGCCCGGCGCTACGGGCACACGCCGGTGCGCTGCAACGACACCCCGGGCTTCATCGTCAACCATGCGGGGCGCGCCTACGTGCCCGAGTCGCTGCGCGTGCTGGCCGAGGGCGTCGCCGACCATGCCACCATCGACCGCATCCTGGTAGACGCCGCGGGCTTTCGCCTCGGGCCCTTCGGCCTGATGGACCTGGTGGGCCTCGACGTCACGCACGCGGTCATGCGCTCGATGTACCAGCAGTACTACGAGGAACCGAAGTACAAGCCGTCGTACCTGAACGAGCCGCGCGTCGCGGCGGGGCTGCACGGACGCAAGACGGGGCGCGGGTGGTACGTCTATGCCAAGGACGGCTCGCCCGAAAGGATTCCCGAGCAGCCTGTTCCGCCCGCGCAGCCCGGAGCGGTATGGTGCGTACCGGAACTGAAGGAAGTGCTGGCGAAGCTCGGCGCGAGGTTCGCCGGCGATTCATCCGGCGCTTCGGCGTGCTTCACCGCGCCGCTCGGACGCGACGCGACCGCGAGCGCGCTCGAGCTCGGGCTCGACCCCGCGCGCACGGTCGCGCTCGACCCGCTGTTCGGATTCGCCAAGCGGCGCACGCTGATGACCACGCCGGTGACGACTCCGGCGGCGCGGGACGCGGCGCACGCGCTGCTTGCCGCCGACGGCGTGCCGGTCTCGCTGATTCGCGACTCGGCCGGATTCGTCGCCCAGCGCGTGGTGGCTCACGTGGTGAACGTCGGCTGCGACATCGTGCAGCAGAGAATCGCCTCGCCCGAGGACCTCGACCGCGCGGTGATGCTCGGCCTGGGCTACCCGCGCGGACCGCTCGCCATGGGCGACGCGATCGGCCCGGCGCGGGTCCTCGCGATCCTCGAGGCGATGTACGACTTCTACAAGGAGCCTCGCTACCGCCCCAGCCCGTGGCTCACCCGCCGCGCCAGGCTGGGCGTTTCCCTCCTCACCCCGGAGTAACCGACATGCTGGATGCCTACCTCTACGACGGCCTGCGCTCACCCATCGGGCGCCACGCGGGCAAGCTCGCGCCGCTGCGCCCGGACGACCTCGCGGGCGAAGTGATCAGACAGGTCGTGGCGCGCAACGCCATCGACCCGAAGGAGATTTCCGACGTGGTGCTCGGCTGCGTGACGCAGTCGGGCGAAGATTGCCGCAACGTGGCGCGCTTCGCCGCGCTGCTCGCAGGCCTGCCGCCGACCACCCCGGGCGTGACGGTGAACCGGCTGTGCGCGAGCGGCCTGCAGGCGGTTGCCGACGCGGCGCGCGCGATCACCTGCGGCGAAGGCGAGCTGTACATCGCCGGCGGGGTCGAGAGCATGACGCGCGCGCCCTACGTGATGGCCAAGTCCGAGACGCCGTATGGGCGCGACGTCAAGCTGTACGACACGACGATCGGCTCGCGCTTCCCCAACCCGCGCTTCGCCAAGCAGTACGGCGACCAATCGATGCCGCAGACGGGTGACAACGTCGCCAAAGAGTTCGGCATCACGCGCGAGCAGGCCGACGAGTTTGCGCTGGCATCGCAGCAGAAGTACGCCAGGGCCGAGGCCGAGGGCTTCTACAAGGGCGAGATCCTGCCCGTCGCGCTGCCGTCGAAAAAGAAGGACGCCCCGCCCGCCACGGTCGAGGTCGACGAGCATCCGCGGCGCGACTCGAGCATGGAGTCGCTCGCGCGCCTCAAGCCGCTGTTCGAGGGCGGCGTGGTGACCGCGGGCAACGCATCGGGTGTGAACGACGGCGCCGCCGCGCTGGTGATCGCGAGCCGCGCCTGGGGCGAAAAGCGCGGCAAGAAGCCGATGGCGAGGATCCTGTCGGCCGCCTCGGCCGGGGTCGAGCCGCGCATCATGGGTGTCGGCCCCGCCTACGCGATCCCGCTCGCGCTCGAGCGCGCCGGGCTCGCGCTCAAGAACCTCGAAATCATCGAAATCAACGAAGCCTTCGCCAGCCAGGTGCTCGGCTGCCTCAAGCTGATGGGCGTCGACGCGAAGGATCCTCGCGTCAACCCGAACGGCGGCGCGATCGCGATCGGCCACCCGCTCGGCTGCTCGGGAGCGCGTCTCGCGCTGACCGTGGCGCGGGAAATGCAGGCGAGCGGCGCGAAGCACGCGGCCGTCTCGCTATGCATCGGGGTCGGGCAGGGGCTCGCGGTGATTCTGGAGCGCGTAAACTAGCGCCAGGAGGTCGTCATGAATGCCCCGCTGAAATCCAAGCCCAAGGCAAGCTTCGTCTGGGATGATCCGCTGCTGCTCAACGATCAATTGTCCGAAGACGAACGCATGGTGCGCGACGCCGCGCGCGCCTACTGCCAGGACAAGCTCGCTCCGCGCGTGCTCGAGGCCTTCCGCCACGAGAAGACCGACGCGTCGATCTTCCGCGAAATGGGCGGGGTCGGCCTGCTCGGGCCGACCATCGCGGCTCAGTACGGCGGCCCCGAGCTGAGCTACGTCTGCTACGGCCTGATTGCGCGCGAAGTCGAGCGCGTCGACTCGGGCTACCGCTCGATGATGAGCGTGCAGAGCTCGCTCGTGATGGTGCCGATCAACGAATTCGGCACCGAGGCGCAGAAGCAGAAATACCTGCCCAAGCTCGCGAGCGGCGAATGGATCGGCTGCTTCGGCCTGACCGAGCCGAACCACGGCTCCGACCCGGGCTCGATGGTGACCCGGGCCAAGGCGGTGAAAGGCGGCTACAGCCTGACCGGATCCAAGATGTGGATCTCGAACTCGCCCATCGCGGACGTGTTCGTGGTCTGGGCGAAGGACGACGAAGGCGCGATCCGCGGCTTCATCGTCGAGAAGGGCATGAAGGGGCTTTCGGCGCCGGCGATCCACGGCAAGGTGGGCCTGCGCGCCTCGATCACGGGCGAGATCGTGCTGGACGGCGTGTTCTGTCCGGAGGAGAACGCCTTCCCCGAAGTGCGCGGCCTCAAGGGCCCGTTTACCTGCCTCAATTCAGCGCGCTACGGCATCGCCTGGGGCGCGCTCGGCGCGGCCGAGGACTGCTGGCACCGCGCGCGCCAGTACGTCCTCGACCGCAAGCAGTTCGGCCGCCCGCTCGCGGCGAACCAGCTGATCCAGAAGAAGTTGGCCGACATGCAGACCGAGATCGCGCTCGGGCTGCAGGGCTGCCTGAGGCTGGGGCGCATGAAGGACGACGGCAGCGCCTCACCCGAGATCACCTCGATCCTGAAGCGCAACTCCTGCGGCAAGGCGCTCGACGTTGCGCGCATGGCGCGCGACATGATGGGCGGCAACGGCATCTCGGACGAGTTCGGCGTCGCGCGTCACCTCGTCAACCTCGAGGTGGTGAACACCTACGAGGGAACGCACGACATCCATGCCCTGATCCTCGGGCGCGCGCAGACCGGAATCCAGGCCTTCAACTGAGCGTGCGCGCCCGCGCCCTCGCGTTCGCCTTAGCGCTGCTTGCGATTCCGCCGGCTGCACTGGCGCAGCCGGCCAACGGCGTGCTTCTGGTCGCCAAGCCGACCATCGTCGACCCGAACTTCAGCCGTACCGTGGTGCTGGTCACGCAGGCGCCCGACGCCGAAACCGTCGGCGTGATTCTCAACCGGCCCCTGCCGCTCGCGGCGAACGAAGTGCTGCCGCCCGAGCTGGCAAGCGGCAACTACCGCGATCCCGTGTACTACGGAGGGCCGGTGCTGCGGCAGGTGATCGTCGCGCTGTTCCACTCCGAGCGGCCGCCGCCCGCGTCCGCCTTCCACGTGCTGAAGGACGTCTACCTGTCGATGCACCCGGACAACATCAAGATGCTGCTCGAGAGCAAGCGCGGGCGGTACCGCCTTTACGCCGGCTTCGCCGGCTGGGCACCGGGCCAGCTCGAGGCCGAGCTCGAAGGCGACGGCTGGTACGTGCTGCCCGCGGAAGAGGATTTGCTGTTCAAGCACGACACCAGCGGGCTGTGGCAGGAGCTGCTGGACAGGGCCAGCAGCCCCCGGGCGTCGAGCGTCATCAAACGAAAAGGCCCCGCGTAGGCGGGGCCTGGAAGCCCGGCTGCGCCGGGGAGTGCCGCGTCAGGCCGCTGCCTTGGACTGCGCCTTGTCGAAGGTCATCTTGCCGCCCCGGAAATCGACCAGGATCGTGTCCTTGGGCGCGAAACCGCCCTGCAGGATTGCGCGAGCGAGCGGGTTCTCGATCTCGGACTGGATGGCGCGCTTGAGCGGCCGCGCCCCGTAGACCGGGTCGAAGCCGACTTTGGCCAGCTCGGCGATCGCGGTCTCGGACACCTCCAGGGCGTAGTCCATCTTCGCCAAGCGCTGCCTGAGCACGCCGAGCTGGATGCGCGCGATGGCGGCGATCTGCGCTTCGGCCAGGCCGTGGAACACCACCACCTCGTCGATGCGGTTGATGAACTCGGGCCGGAAGTGCGACTTCACTTCGCCCATCACGGCGAGCTTCACCACGCCGTAGTCGCTGTCGGCCATCTGCTGGATCATGTGCGAGCCGAGGTTCGAGGTCATCACGATCACGGTGTTCTTGAAGTCGACCGTGCGGCCCTGGCCGTCGGTCAAGCGCCCGTCGTCGAGCACCTGGAGCAGAACGTTGAACACGTCCGGGTGCGCCTTCTCGATCTCGTCGAACAGGATCACCGAATAGGGCTTCCGGCGTACCGCCTCGGTGAGCGCCCCGCCCTCTTCGTAGCCGACGTAGCCCGGCGGCGCACCGATCAGGCGCGCGACCGAGTGCTTCTCCATGTATTCGGACATGTCGACGCGGATCAGGTGCTCTTCGGAGTCGAACAGGAACGCCGCAAGCGCCTTGCACAGCTCGGTCTTGCCGACGCCCGTCGGCCCCAGGAACAGGAACGACCCGTAGGGCCGGTTGGGATCGGAAAGACCAGAGCGCGAGCGGCGGATCGCGTCGGACACCAGCCGCACGGCCTCGTCCTGCCCGACCACGCGCTCGTGCAACTTGTCTTCCATCTTGAGCAGTTTGTCGCGCTCGCCCTGCATCATCTTCGACACCGGAATGCCGGTGGCGCGCGAGACCACCTCGGCGATCTCCTCAGCGCCAACCTGGGTGCGCACGAGCCTGGTCTTTGCGCCCTGCTCGCCCTTCTCGGCCTTCTTCATCTGCGCCTCGAGCTGCGGCAGCCTGCCGTACTGCAGTTCCGCCAGCTTGTCGTACTGGCCCTTTCGCTGCAGATCGGCCATCTGCTGGCGCAGCTTCTCGATCTCTTCCTTGATGTGCTGGCTGCCCGCAACCTGGGCCTTCTCGGCGTTCCAGATCTCCTCCAGGTCCGAGTACTCCTTCTCGAGCTTCGCGATCTCCGCTTCGATCAGGGCCAGGCGCTTGCGCGAAGCTTCGTCCTTTTCCTTCTTCACCGCCTCGCGCTCGATGCGCAGCTGGATCAGGCGCCGGTCGAGCCGGTCCATCGACTCCGGCTTGGAGTCGATTTCCATCTTGATGCGCGCCGCCGCCTCGTCGATCAGATCGATCGCCTTGTCGGGCAGGAAGCGGTCGGTGATGTAGCGCTGCGAGAGTTCGGCCGCGGCGACGATCGCCGGATCGGTGATCTCCACGCCGTGGTGCAGCTCGTACTTCTCCTGCAGGCCGCGCAGGATCGCGATCGTGGCCTCGACGCTCGGCTCGCCCACCAGAACCTTCTGGAAGCGGCGCTCGAGCGCGGCGTCCTTCTCGATGTACTTGCGGTACTCGTCGAGCGTGGTCGCACCGATGCAATGCAGCTCGCCGCGCGCGAGCGCGGGCTTGAGCATGTTGCCGGCGTCGATCGCGCCTTCGGCCTTGCCCGCGCCGACCATCGTGTGCAGCTCGTCGATGAAGACGATCGTGTTGCCCTCGTCCTGCGCCAGCTCCTTGAGGACCGACTTGAGGCGCTCCTCGAATTCGCCACGGTACTTGGCGCCGGCCAGCAAAGAGGCCATGTCCAGGACCAGAACGCGCTTGTTCTTCAGCGTCTCTGGCACTTCGCCGTTTACGATGCGCTGCGCGAGCCCCTCCACGATCGCGGTCTTGCCCACGCCGGGCTCGCCGATCAGGACTGGATTGTTCTTGGTGCGCCGCTGCAGGATCTGGATCGCGCGCCGGATCTCGTCGTCGCGCCCGATCACGGGGTCGAGCTTGCCCTGGCGCGCGCGCTCGGTCAGGTCGAGGGTGTACTTCGCCAGCGCCTGACGCTGCGACTCGTCCGCCTGGCCGGTCACGCTCGCCCCGCCCCTCACCTGCTCGATCGCCTTCTCCAGGGCGGCCTTCGCGACGCCGGCCTGCTTGAGCAGCCTGCCGGACTCGCCCTTGTCGCCGACCGCCGCGATGAGGAACATCTCCGAGGCGATGAACTGGTCGCCGCGCTTCTGTGCTTCCTTGTCCGCGACATTGAGCAATGACGTCAGCTCGCGCGACACGTGCACCTCGCCCGGCGTGCCTTCGACCTTGGGCAGCCGGCCGATCGCCTGCGTCAGCGCCTGCTTGAGGGCGTTGGGGTTGCCTCCCGCCTTGGCGACCAGCGCCGAGGCCCCGCCGTCCTCCTGCTCGAGCAATGCGAGCAGCAGGTGCTGCGGCTCGATGTACTGGTGGTCCTGGCCGACCGCCCGGCTTTGGGCGTCCGCCAGGGCTTCCTGGAGCTTGGTGGTGAACTTGTCGAAGCGCATCGTCCTGATCCGGTTGCGAAACCTGTAACGCAGGTGGGGACATCCGCCGCCGTTTCAAGCAAAAAAAAGCCCGGCCGGAGCCGGGCTTGTTGCCGCGAGCCGCGCGCTCAGTTCGGCAGCACGACCGTGTCGATGACGTGGATCACGCCGTTCGAGGCGAGAATGTCGGTCTTGATCACGTTGGCGTCGTTGACCTTAACGCCCGACTTCGACACGTCGAGCATCAGGGCCTGGCCTTCGACCGTCTGGACCGAGCCGGACTTGACGTCCTTCGCCATTACCGTGCCCGGCACCACGTGGTAGGTCAGCACCTTGGTGAGCGCCGCCTTGTCCGCCAGCAGCGCCTGCAGCTGATCCGCCGGAATCTTGGCGAACGCCGCGTCGGTCGGGGCGAACACGGTGAACGGACCAGGCCCCTTGAGCGTGTCGATGAGGCCGGCCTCGGTCAGCGCCTTGGCCAGCGTGTTGAACTGCCCCGCCGAGACCGCGGTGTCGATGACGTCCGGCTTCATCGCCATCTTCGGGTACGAGATCTCCGCGTTGTAAGCGCGGTCGCCGGCCACGATCATCATCTGGCTCGTCGAGACCGCCGTCACCGCGGGGGTTGCGGTCTCGGCGTCGGTGTAACGGCCGGCGTTGGCGGCGGTCATGCCGCCCTGCAGCGCGGCAGCGACACAAGCGGAAGCGAGAACCTTGGGAAACCTAGTCATGAGCACTACTCCTTTGAGGTTGAGGTTTGCATTCCTGACAACAGGCGCAAGCAAATTGTCCGTTCAATTTTCTTATTTGTCTAGGACAACTTGTACTATATTGATTATTATGGATAACTATAATAATTATTGTCGCTTTTTGCCCTAGACAAACTGTCGAGACAGATCCTCGGGCGGGGTTGCGCATCGCGCGTCGCACCCCCATTTAAAGGCTTATCGAGCCAAGCGACGGGCCGTCCGACAATGCAAAAGCACACCCAATTCAACATCGCGTACCTGATCTTCGCTTTCTTCGCCGTGCTGTTCGTCCAGCAATGGTGGCACCAGGTACAAACGGTCGAGGTGGTGCCGTACAGTCAGTTCGAGAAGCTGCTGCAGGAGAGCAAGATTGCCGAGGTGGTGGTGTCGGACCAGACCGTCACCGGCACGCTGAAATCGCCCCAGGGCGGCAAGAGCACCGTGGTGGCGAACATTGTTCAGCCCGCGCTCGCGGATCGGCTATCGAAATACGACGTCAAGTTCACCCGCGTCTACCAGAGCACCTTCCTGCGCGATCTGCTGTCGTGGGTCGTGCCGGCGCTGGTGTTCTTCGGAGTGTGGTTCTTCATGGTTCGCCG
>JBAUTD010000277.1:0-2921 GCA_049582045.1 Burkholderiales bacterium | reverse complement strand
CTCGCCGAGCTGCGCCGCGCGCTTGGCGTTCCGCTGCGGGCGCGCCAGGTCGGCGCCGACGAATTCGACAAGCTCCTCGCGGCGCAATACGGCGGCAGCGACGACAGCGCTGCAACCCTCGCCGGGGATCTCGCGCAGGACCTCGACCTGTCTCGGCTGCTGCAGGAAATCCCCAAGGTCGAGGATCTGCTGGAGAGCCAGGACGACGCGCCGGTTATCCGCCTGATCAACGCCCTCCTGACCCAGGCGCTGCGCGAGGGCGCGTCCGACATCCATATCGAGCCCTTCGAGACGCGCTCGCTGGTGCGCCTGCGGATCGACGGCACATTGCGCGACTTGATCGAGCCGGCGCGGGCACTACACGCCGCAATCGTCTCGCGGGTCAAGATCATGGCGCAACTCGATATCGCCGAGAAGCGCCTGCCGCAGGACGGCAGGATCACCTTGCGCGTTGCGGGCCGCCCGGTCGACGTCAGGGTTTCGACGATCCCTACCGGCCATGGAGAGCGGGTGGTGCTGCGACTGCTCGACAAGCAGGCCGGACGGCTCGACCTTACCCACCTGGGGATGGACGACGCCACCCTTGCGCAAATGGACAGGCTGGTGCGCCAGCCGCACGGCATCGTGCTTGTGACGGGCCCGACCGGCTCGGGCAAGACGACGACCCTTTACGCTGCGCTCGGGCGGCTCGACGCCACGGGCCAGAACATCATGACCGTCGAGGATCCGATCGAGTACGACCTGGACGGCATCAGCCAGACTCAGGTCAACCCCCGCATCGACATGACCTTCGCGCGCGCGCTGCGCACCATCCTGCGCCAGGACCCCGACGTGGTGATGATCGGCGAGATCCGCGACCTCGAGACCGCACAGATCGCGGTGCAGGCGAGCCTTACGGGGCACCTGGTGTTCGCCACGCTTCACACCAACGACGCGGTGAGCGCGGTCAATCGTCTGGTCGACATGGGGGTGGAGCCGTTCCTGCTCGCCTCGAGCCTGATCGGAGTGCTGGCCCAGCGCCTGGTGCGCCGGCTGTGCCCGCAATGCCGCAAGTCTTTCGTTAGCGACGGCACCACGCTTTATGCGGCGCAGGGCTGCGCAGCGTGCAAGCGCACGGGCTATCAGGGCCGTACCGGAATCTACGAGATGCTGCTGGTCGACGACGAATTGCGCCGGCTGGTCCACGACCGCGCCTCGGAGCAGCAGCTGCGCGCCCATGCGCTCGCGCATGGTATGCGTCCGCTGCGGGAGGACGGCATGCGCTGGGTGACGCAGGGCGTCACCAGTCTGGAGGAAATCGTGCGCGTGACGCGCGACTAGAGGCGAGGGCTTGGAGGCATTCCAGTACGAAGCGCTGGATGCGGCCGGACGGACGGTATCCGGCGTGCTTCAGGCGGACAACCCGCGCCAGGCGCGTGCCCAATTGCGTGCGCAGGGGCTGCTCCCCTCGGCGGTCCGCGCGCTGCGCGCGGAGGACCGGGAGCGCCAGTCCTGGACGCGCGGCATTTCGGCCGCCGAGCTGAGTCTGCTGACCCGGCAACTCGCGACTCTGCTCGAGTCCGGACTGACCGTCGAGCAGGCGCTGTCGGCGCTCACCGATGAGGCCTCCGAGCCCAAGACCCGCGACGTCCTCGCCGGGGTGAAGGCCGAGATCAGCGCCGGACTTTCCCTGGCGAAGGCCATGGGCGCCTACGGCCGCAGTTTTCCGGAGTTCTACTGCGCGCTGATCCACGGCGGCGAGGAATCGGGCGCCCTGCCCTCGGTCATGCAGCGCCTGGCCGACTACCTGGACGCGCGCCAGGCTCTGAAGCAGAAGATCAGTCTGGCACTGCTCTACCCGGCACTGCTCACCACGGTCGCGACGCTGATCGTCATCGGCCTGCTTGCCTACGTGGTTCCGCAAGTGGTTCAGGTATTCGAGCAGTCGCGCCAGAGCCTTCCACTCCTCACACGCGCGCTGATCGCCCTGAGCGACTTCCTGCGCGCGGCATGGCCGTACCTGGCCGCGATCGCAGTATGCGGATTCGTCGCAGCACGGCTTGCGCTGCGGCGTGAGCCGCTTAGGCTGCAATGGCACGCCGCCATGCTTCGTCTGCCCTGGCTGGGGACATTGATCCGTGGCGCCAATACCTCGCGCTTCGCCAGCACGCTCGCCATTCTCGCCGGAGGCGGCGTACCGCTTCTTGCCGCGCTCAGCTCCGGCGTCCGGGTGATGACCAACATGAGCATGCGCGCAGCCATCGAGCGCGCGATCGAGCGGGTACGCGAAGGCGCGGGTCTGGCGCGCGCATTGGGCGAGACACGGACTTTCTCGCCGCTGCTGGTGCACCTGGTGGCGAGCGGCGAGGCGAGCGGCAAGCTGCCGCAGATGCTCGAACGCGCCGCGCGCCTGGAAACCCAGGCGCTGGAACGGCGCCTGGCCGTGTTCGTCACCCTGCTCGAGCCGGTCATGATCCTGGTGATGGGAGGGATCGTGCTTTTGATCGTGCTCGCAGTCCTGCTGCCGATCATCGAAATCAACCAGTTGGTGCGCTGAGCGGCCCTGCGCGCGGCAGTGGTCACCTGAGGCGCAGCTTGAACTGGATCGACAGCGCACCGTCGACACGGTTCTTGAGCGTGGGGATGACGCTGAGGTTGACCCCGAAGCGTTTCCCCTCGACGGACACGAGAGGCAGAGGCGCGACGAACCACCCGCCCCCCTTGTAATTCGGATAACCGTCGAAAGCTCCGACGACGACCCCCGCATCGAAGTCCAGGCCAGCGTACCGGACGTGCAGCGGGCGCCAGGCGTAGGCCGCGTAGCGGGACCGGGCCCGATTGCTGTTTATGAACGACCCGGCCATCACGGAATGATCCGGCGCAAGCGCGACCTCGATGCCCAGGCCGACATTATCGTCGCGCAGGTGCTTGCTGCGATCGAA
>JBAUTD010000276.1:0-4198 GCA_049582045.1 Burkholderiales bacterium | reverse complement strand
AGCCGGTGCCGCACCTCGACGCCCAGCGCTTCGGCGCGTTCCTGGCGAAGCCGGAGGCGCGCGACGCGGCGCAGAAAGAAGTGGTCGCGTATTCCGACCTGCTGATCGGCGAGCTCGAGCGCGCCGACGTGATCGTGCTCGGCCTGCCGATGTACAACTTCGGCGTGCCCTCGATGCTGAAGGCCTATTTCGACCACGTGGCGCGCGCCGGCGTCACTTTCCGCTATACCGACAAGGGCCCGGTCGGGCTGCTGGGCGGCAAGCAGGCCTTCGTGTTCGCCGCGCGCGGCGGGCTGTACGCCGGCACCCCGGCCGACACCCAGACCGGCTATGTGCGCGCCTTCCTGCGTTTCTTGGGCATCGAAGACGTCGAGTTCGTGTATGCCGAAGGACTGGCGATAAGCGAACCGAGCCGACACGCGGCGCTCGCGACCGCGCTTTCGGCGACCGAGCGCCTGCTCGATCCGCAGCGGCTCGCGGCGTGAGGGAGGACGATATGAGCGCCACTTCTCGTAGCGCCGCCGATCTCGCCGGACGCTTGCTGCTCGCGGCCCTGTTCCTCGTCGCCGGCTTCGGCAAGCTCGGCGCCTACGCGGGAACCCAGGCCTATATGGCGTCCAAGGGCGTGCCCGGCGCTCTGCTGCCGCTCGTGATCGCCCTGGAACTGGGCGGCGGCGCGCTGATCGTCGCCGGCCTGTGGACGCGCGCGACTGCGCTCGCATTGGCTGCCTTCTCCGTGCTGGCAGCCGCGATCTTTCATGCTAATTTCGCCGACCAGATGCAGCAGATCCTGTTCCTGTCGGATGTCGCTGTCGCCGGCGGCTTCCTCCTGCTGGCCGCCAACGGCGCCGGTGCCTGGAGCCTGGACGCGCGAAGAACGAAAGGAGTCACGTCATGACCAACAGAGCCCTGGAACGCGTCATCGAATCGGTCCCCGCCTCGGACGGCGCCGGCGTGAAGCTGCGCCGCAGCCTGGGTGCGCACCAGAACCTGCGCGTCGACCCGTTCCTGATGCTGGACGAGTTCTCCTCCGAGAACGCCGACGACTACATCGCCGGGTTCCCGGCGCATCCGCACCGTGGCTTCGAGACCGCGACCTACCTGATCGACGGCCACATGCTGCACGAGGACCACCTCGGCAACCGCGGCGACCTGAAAAGCGGCGGCGTGCAGTGGATGACCGCGGGGCGCGGCATCGTGCACTCGGAGATGCCGCAGCAGCAGGAAGGCCGCATGCGCGGATTCCAGCTCTGGATCAACCTGCCGGCGCGCGAGAAGATGAAGCCCGCCGGCTACCGCGACCTGCAGCCCGAGGAAATTCCGTCGGTCGCGCTCGCGGGCGGCGGGCGGGCGAAGGTGATCGCCGGCACGCTGGTGCAGGACGGCGCGTCGACGGCCGGGCCGATCCAGGGCCTGGCGACCGAGGCGCTGTATCTGGATGTCGAGCTGCCTGCGGGCGCGAGCTTCTCGCACCCGGTCGCCGCCGAACACAACGCCTTCGTCTATCCGTTCGAGGGCAACGTTTCGATCGGCGGCCGTTCGCTGCGCGCGCACAACGCGGGTGTGCTCGGGGCAGGCGATCGGCTCGAGGTGACCGCCGGCAGCGAAGGCGCGAGGTTCCTCCTGCTCGCCGGGCGCCCCCTGGGCGAACCGGTGGTGCAGTACGGCCCGTTCGTGATGAATACGCGCGAGGAAGTCGAGCAGGCGATCCGCGACTACCAGAGCGGCGAGCTCACCCGCGCAGCTTGAAGCGCTGGATCTTTCCGGTGGCGGTCTTGGGCAGCTCGCCGATGAACTCGATCCAGCGCGGGTACTTGTAGGGTGCGAGCTTGTCCTTGACGTGCTGCTGCAGCGACTGCGCGAGCGCGTCGCTCGGCGAGTTGCCCTGCTTGAGCACGACGTAGGCCTTGGGCTTGGTCAATTTGCTCTCGTCCTCGTGCCCCACCACCGCGGCCTCGAGCACCGCGTCGTGCGACACGAGCGCCGCCTCGACCTCGGCCGGCGAGACGTAGATGCCGGAGACCTTGAGCATGTCGTCCGAGCGCCCGCCGTAGACGTAGTAGCCGTCGGCGTCCTGGCTGTACTTGTCGCCGCTCTTGGTCCACTCGCCGACGAAGGTGGCGCGGCTCTTGGCGCGGCTGTTCCAGTACTGCGCGGCGCTGGTCTCGCCGCGGATCTGCAGCTCGCCCAGCTCGCCCTTCTTCACCGGGTTGCCCGCCTCGTCGACGAGCCTGAGCTCGTAGCCCGGCACCGGCTTGCCGGTGGTGCCGTAGCGGATATCGTCCGGGCGGTTGGAGAGGAAGATGTGCAGCATTTCGGTCGAGCCGATGCCGTCCAGGATCTCGACCCCGGTCTTTTGCTTGAACGTCTGCGCGATGCGCGGCGGCAGCGCTTCGCCCGCCGAGGTGCAGGCGCGAAGCGCATGCTCGCCCTCTTTCGGCAGCGCCGGGTCGGCCAGCATCGCCGCGTACAGCGTCGGCACGCCGTAGAAGATGGTGGGCTTTCGCTCCACGATGCGCTTGAATACCGCCGCCGGCGTCGGCCGCTCGGCCATCAGCACCGTGGTGGCGCCGACCGAGAGCGGGAACGACAGCGCGTTGCCCAGGCCGTAGGCGAAGAACAGCTTCGCCGCGGAGAACACCACGTCGTCCTCGCGGATGCCGAGGATGGGCTTCGCGTAGAGCTCGGCGGTGAGGATCATGCTCGAGTGCACGTGCACCGTTCCCTTGGGCGTTCCGGTCGAGCCCGAGGAATAGAGCCAGAAGCAGGCGTCGTCGCGCGTGGTGCGCGCGGCGGGATACTCGTCCTTGCCCTTCGCCAGCAGGTCGCCGAACGCCATGTGGCCCTTGGCGTCCTTGCCCGAGACCACGACGTGCTTCAGGAACGGCAGCTTGCCGATGAGCGGCGCGAACTGCGGCAGCAGCGCCTCCGACACGAACAGCACGCGCGCCCGGGAATCCTCGAGCATGAACGCGTAGTCCTTGGTGGTGAGCAGCGTGTTGGCCGCCACCGGCACCACACCCGCGCGGATCGCGCCCAGGAACGCCGTCGGCCAGTCGACCGTGTCGAGCATCGCGAGCAGCACCCGCTGCTCCATGTCGACGCCGAGCGTCGCAAGCGCCGAGGCGAAGCGGTTCACCCGCCTGGCCAGCTCGCCGTAGCTATAGGCCCCGAGGTCATCAATGTAGGCGGTCTTGTCGGCGCGCCCGGCCGCGAGATTGCGTCCGATCAGGTCTTCGGCCGCGTTGTACTCGCGCGCAATGTCGACCCGCGGCGGCGAGACCGAATGGTCAGCCCTGGACAGCTCCATATCCCCCTCCTTGCTGCGCTGCGGCTCAGGCGGCCTGCTCGATCGCCTGCCGCGCAAGTTTAAGCCACTCCTCGCCCCACTCGCTCGCCATCTCCTCGGGCAGCACGCCGGAGGAGGCGTCGTGCTTGACGCGCTCGCCGACGCGCTTCGCGCCGAGCTCGGCCAGCAGCTCGTCGAAGCGCTGACCGCCGAAGTTGAAGGTCTCGGCGTAGGTCCGGTCGCCCAGGCCGAACACGCCGTAGCGCACCTGCGACAGGTCCGGGCGCCTGGCCTTGAGGTCCTCGAACAGCGCCTTGGCGTTGTCCGGCACGTCGCCCTGGCCGTAAGTCGAGGTGCAGATCAGGAACACGCCTGCGCGCGCGAACACTGTGCTGTCGAGCTTGTCCATCAGCAGCGTCTCGACCGCAACCTCGCCGTCGTCCCAGGCCAGCTCGAGCTCCTGCGCCACGAGCTGCGCAGTCCCCGTCATGGTGCCGACCAGAATATTTATTTTGAGCGTCATTGACAGTCACTATATTGCACCATAGAATTCTGGTCAAGCAGTATAGTTCATTAACCCGGATCAACTGCCATGGGCGCTCCGCTCTCCCCACCGTCGCCGCTGGAACCCGCCGAGCAGGCCTACCTCACGCGCCTGGGCGAGCGGGTGCGCGGCTGGCGCCTCGAGCAGGGCGTGACGCGCAAGTCGCTCGCGCTCGCCTCGGGCGTGTCCGAGCGCTACCTCGCCCAGCTCGAGTCCGGGCACGGCAACATCTCGGTGCTGCTGCTGCGCAAGGTCGCGCAGGCGATGCAGGTTCCGGTCGAGGATCTGGCGCGCGAGAACGGCGAGACGCCCGCCGAGCTCGCGCTGCTGACGCGCTTCGCTGCGGCGCTGCCGCCGGACAAGGT
>JBAUTD010000275.1:0-4353 GCA_049582045.1 Burkholderiales bacterium | reverse complement strand
CGGCGCCGGCTTGGGCGCCTCGGCGGTGCGCGCCGACTCGCGTTTGAGCCGCGACCAGCGCGCGAACGGACTTTCCTTGTCCTCGGCCATCACCCCTTCGCGCGGTCCGCCGGATGCTTGAACGATTCAGGCCGGATGCGCTTCCTCTTCGGCTCCGGGCGATAGTTGTCGCGCACGTATTCGGCCACCCATCGCGCCACCTCGGGCTGCATCGGCGCCGAGCCGACCTCCTCGCCGCTGTCCATCCAGCCGCTCGCCTCCTGGCTGCTCGCGGTCACGAACTGAGGCACCGCGCGCCCGTCTTCCGTGCGCCACATGACGAAGATGCGCGGCTCCGCAGTGGTGAGATTCATGTAATAACCCTCGCACTCGTCGCGGTAAAGCTCCAGCTTGAGGCCCGGATGCAGCCATTGCGCCGCCTCGCCCTGCCCACCCAGCGGACCCGCCGCGGACGGACCTTGATAGGGCGCGAGGACCGCGGCGACCTCCCACAGATACGGCTGCCAGGGATTGTCCAGCGTGCGACGCCGCATCGCCACCGCGACGCTCATCTCGGGTCGTAGCATGAATAGACTATAGCGCAGGCCGGCTCTGTTAAGATTTTTGCTTCGACACGGCGGTCAAAGACAACATGCAGGACAAGGTTATCCCGATCCGCGCAGCGGGCAACGAGCGCCGCCCGGCTCCGCCCTACGACGGCGCGCCGCTGGCCGACACGCTCGGACGCGGGCTGCGCGACCTGCGCATCTCGGTCACCGACCGCTGCAACTTCCGCTGCGTGTACTGCATGCCGCGCGAGGTGTTCGACAACGAGCACAAATTTCTGCCGCACAGCGCGATCCTGACCTTCGAGGAGATCGCGCGCCTGGCGCGCGTGTTCGTCGGCCTGGGGGTGAAGAAGATCCGGCTCACCGGCGGCGAGCCGCTGGTGCGGCGCGATCTGCACCGGCTGATCGAGCAGCTCGCGCGCCTGGACGTCGACCTCACGCTGACTACCAACGGCTCGCTGCTCGCCAAGCAGGCCGAGCGGCTCAGGGACGCGGGCCTGAAGCGCGTCACGGTGAGCCTCGACTCGCTCGACGACGCGGTATTCAAGGCCATGAACGACGCCGACTTCCCGGTGGCGAAGGTGCTGGAAGGCATCGACGCCGCCGCGGCCGCCGGGCTGGGGCCGATCAAGATCAACATGGTGGTAAAGCGCGGCACCAACGAGCGCGAGATCGTGCCGCTGGCGCAGCGCTTTCGCGGCACGGGCCACATCGTGCGCTTCATCGAGTTCATGGACGTCGGCAGCACCAACGGCTGGCGCATGGACGACGTGCTGCCGTCGGCCGAGGTGGTGCGAAGGATTTCCGAACACCACCCGCTCGAGCCGGTGGGCGCGAACCACCCGGGCGAAGTCGCCGAGCGCTGGCGCTATCGCGACGGTATGGGCGAGATCGGAGTCATCTCGTCGGTCACGCAGGCGTTCTGCCGCGACTGCAATCGCATGCGGTTATCGACCGAAGGCGCGCTCTACACCTGCCTGTTCGCGCAGTCGGGCCACGAGCTCAAGCCGCTGCTGCGCGCCGGCGCGAGCGACGATGAGCTGCGCAACGAGATCGCCGCGGTGTGGCGCGCGCGCGCCGACCGCTACTCCGAGATCCGGACCGCCGAGACGGCGGCCCTGCCCAAAGTCGAGATGTCCTACATCGGCGGCTGAGTTCAGCGTGGTCAAGCTCACCCATGCGGCCAGGCCAGCGACCTTCGAGGTCGAGGCCTACAACGAGCGCGGCGAAATGGTTCCGACTGCCATCGCCGGCGAGCACCCGCTCACGCTGTACCTGGACAAGCGCGAAATCGTCACCCTGATGACGCTCGGCCACGCACCCGAGGCGCTCGCGCTGGGCTACCTGCGCAACCAGCGCCTGGTCGGTTCGATCGATGAAGTCGAGGCGGTGCAGGTCGACTGGGAAACCGACTCGGTCGCCGTCACGACGCATCGAAAAAAGAAGATCGACGATAAAATGAAAAAGCGCACGGTTACCACCGGCTGCGGCCAGGGGACCGTGTTCGGCGACTTGATGGAGGAAATCGACTCAGTGAAGCTGCGCGACGACGTCTCGCTAAGCGACGCGCAGCTGTTCGACCTGATCGAGAAAGTGCGCCGCCACGAGACCATCTACAAGCAGTCCGGCGCGGTGCACGGCTGCGCGCTCGCGCGCGCCACGGGCCCGGGGTCGGCCGAGATCATGATGTTCGTCGAGGACGTCGGGCGGCACAACGCGGTCGACGCGATCGCCGGGCGCATGTGGCTCGAGGCGATCGACGGCTCGGACAAGATCTTCTACACCACCGGCCGCCTGACCAGCGAGATGGTGATCAAGTGCGCCCAGATGCGCATCCCCTTCCTCGTGTCGCGCTCGGGCCTGACCCACATGGGCCACCAGGTCGCGCGCAAGGTGGGCTTGACCATGCTCGGACGCGCCAGCGGCCGGCACTATCTGCTATTCAGCGGCGGGCAGCGCCTGCGGCGCACCGCCGTACAACCCACGGAGCTCGCATGAAACGACGCACTTTCCTGCACGCCGGCGCGGCGGCCTCGCTGCTCGGCACCCTGCCCGGCTTCGCCCGCGCCGAAGAGTTCGATCCGCGCCCCGGGCCCTGGCGCTACTTCGACGTCACGACGCGCATCGACGTGCTCAAGCCCTCCGGGGTCACGCGCGCCTGGGTTCCGCTGCCGTCGCTCAACAACGACTTCCAGCGCGTGATCGGCAACTCGTGGTCCGGCAACGCGCCCGGGGTCAAGGTCGCGGCCGACCCGAAATACGGCGCCCAGATGATCTACGCGGAGTGGCCCGCCGGGCAGGGCCAGCCGCAGCTCGCCGTCACCAGCCGGGTGGCCACGCGCAACCGCGCGGTCGATTTCGCCAAGCCCGACCCCGCGATCAGGCTGCGCGCGGCGGACGCGCGCTTCAACACCGCGCCGACCACGCTTATTCCGACCGACGGCATCGTGCGCAAGACCGCGCTCGAGATCGTGCGCGGCGAGAAGACCGAGCTCGGCAAGGCGCGCGCGATCTACCAGTGGATCGTGGACAACACCTTTCGCGACCCGAAGGTGCGCGGCTGCGGCATCGGCGACATCAAGTCGATGCTCGAGACCGGCAACCTGAGCGGCAAGTGCGCCGACCTGAACTCGCTCTACGTCGGCCTGGCGCGTGCCGTGGGACTCGCCGCGCGCGACGTCTACGGCGTGCGGGTGGCCAAGAGCGCCTTCGGCTACAAGAGCCTGGGCGCCGGCAGTCCCGACGTCACCAAGGCGCAGCACTGCCGCGCCGATGTCTTCGTCGACGGATACGGCTGGGTGCCGGTCGACCCGGCCGACGTGCGCAAGGTCGTGCTCGAGGAGCCGCCGGGCAAGCTCCCGCTCGACAGCCCCAAGGTCGTCGCGGCGCGCAAGACGCTGTTCGGGCACTGGGAAATGAACTGGATGGCGTACAACACCGCGCACGACATCCGGCTGCCCGGCTCGAGCGGGCCGGCGATCGCGTTCCTGATGTACCCGCAAGCCGAGACCGAAAAGGGTCGCCTCGACCCGCTCGATCCCGGCGATTTCCGCTACGCGATCACCGCGCAGGAGATCACTGCGTAGCCGAGCCCGCAGGAGCTGGCGCTGAAGCCGATCCCGTGAGCGCGCGCTGCGCGTCGAGCGCGCTGCGCGAGGGAAAGAAAAGAGAAGTCGTGAGCATTCCGGCGGCGAGCGCGGCGAGCACGTAGAACACGTACCTGAACCCGCCGCCGGTGGCGTGCAGCCCGGCCACCAGCGGCACGCCCACCGCGGCCACGCCGAGCGAGACGACGTAGCGCACCGCGAGCACGCGCGCGCGGTACTCGTCGGCGATGTAGCGCCCGACGATCGCGTCGTTCAGGGGAATCTGGCCGAACACCGCCAGCATCATCAGCAGCGCCGCGACGAGCATCGGCCAGCCGTCGAGATTCGCGGCGAGGGTCAGCAGCGGGATCTGCACCAGCGCGATGCCGATCATCAGCCGCTTGAGCTCGGTGCGGTCGATCAGGGTGCCCATCAGCACCTGGGCGAAAGCGGCGATGGTGTAGACCAGCGCCACCAGCGCGCCGATGCCGAAGTTGGTCTGCGTCAGCGCGCGCAGGCGCTCGTCGAACACCTTCGGCATCGAGACGGTCGTCGAGTTGAAGATGATTCCGCCGCAGGCGGTGGCGATCAGCAGGATGGTGAAGATGCGCGTCATGGTGCGCCGATCGACGTGCAGCCCGAGCGACTTCGCGGTCCGCGGAACGCGGCCCGGGTCGGGCACCAGCGCGAGGAACGCCGTGCCGGCGGCCATCGCCGCC
>JBAUTD010000274.1:0-2465 GCA_049582045.1 Burkholderiales bacterium | reverse complement strand
GGCGCAGGCGGTGAAGCGCCAGGCGCGCCGCCCACGCCCTCGGCCCGCGCTCCAGGCCCGCGGCGCGCAGGTACTCGTGCTGCAGGTCCCAGGCGTATCGCATCGGCGTGTGCACGTAGCTCAGGTGGAGCTGCGCCGGGCCCGTGATCACCCCCTTGGCCACGGCATGGCTGCTCGAGATCACGATATCGTAGTCCGCTAGGTCGAACTGCTCGATCGCCAGCGGCATCAGCGGCACGTAGTAGCGCAGCCAGCGGCGCGGCCGCGGAAACGACTGTAGGAAGCTGGTCGCCCGCGCGGGCCTCGGAATCGCGGCCCTCAGCTCGTCGTCGCGCACGTCGATCAGGGTGAACAGGTCCGCCTGCGGGTACAGTTCCAGGATCTCGCGCAGCACGCGCTCGCTTCCGGCGTAGTCGATCAGCCACTCGTGTACGACTGCGATGCGTGGCTGTGGAGCACCCGTCATCGCTGCACCCGGAAGCTCCAGCGGTCGCTGCTGATGAAGTTGAAGGCGAGCAGCAAAGCCGCGACCGCCAGGCTCGCGGGCACGTACCACAGGCCGAGCACCGATACCAGCAGGTACATGAGCGCGAGATTGGCGCTGAAGCTGAACGCCATGGCGGTGAAATAGCGCGGCAGCTCGATCGGCGCATACTCGCGCCGGGTGCGGAACGTCATCACCTTGTTCAGCAGGAACCCGAGCGGTGTGATGATGCAGAAGGCGATCACGGTGGACAGCAGGTAGTGGATCCCGAGGCCCGCGGTCAGGCCCCACAGCACAGCCGTGTTGGCGACGAGGCAGACACCGCCGACGAGGACGAACGAGGCGAAGCGCGCGGGCAGGGGCAGCGAAGACGACATGCGGGGATCTTCAACCCCAATATTACTCGATGTGCGCTGTCGACGACGGACGCCCGAGCAGCACCACCTTGCCATCGGCGAAGATGATGCGCCAGCCGTCGTCCCGGAGGTGTGGCATGTGCCGTATTCCCTGGTCGAAGTCCCGCCACAGCAGGAGGATGTAGTCGACGTGATAGCGGGCGATGAATGCCTTGAGCGCGCGCTCGTCGTTATTCAGCCGCAGCAGTTCGAGAAGATATTTCTTGCCGTATACGTCCACGCGAGAATCTATCGCCGGTCGCAAGCGGGGGTAGTAGCGGTAGATCAACTCCGAGCCGAGCACATACGAATTCAACACGTTGCCCCGCAGCTGTGGGCGATCGAGGAATTCGACCAGCAGCAGCGAAAAATTGTTCGAATCCGCATGATACGGAAAATCGCCGTACAGGTTGCCGTAGCGCACCACCAGGCCGGCGCACGCGATGAGAAGCGCGAGCACTGCCCCGCGCACGAGGGGCAGGGGTTCCAGACGCGAGGCGATCCCCCGAATCGCTGCCGACAGAGGATAGACGGACACGACGGCGAAGAACGCGATGTGCCGCGACGTGCCCAGCGCAAGGCAGCCGAAAATGAGCAATAGCAGCCAGCCTGCAACCGGCACTTCTCTCCGGCCGACGTAAAGCACCGCCGCCGAGAAGGCGAGGAAAAGCATGAAGGCCCAGAAACCGCGCGAGCCGACGAACAGACCGTACAGAGTCGGTGTCCACTCGTAGACATACGAGCGCACGAAGGCCGCGTTCTCAAGGTCCCAGGCGAATCGGAACAAGTGTGCGCCGTACGGATTCAACAGCATGACGAGGGCCATCAGCACGGCGCAAATCAGATACGGCCCGGCGGCATGGGCCGACGCCTCGAGTCGACTGTTCTTCGTCGAGGCGAAGGCTTCGATCGCGGCGCCCGCGGCGAAGGCGGCGGCAAGGATCAGCGCGACAGGAAACGAGCCGTGGCTGTTGGCCCAGAGGAACGCCACCGGCGTGCAGGCCGCCAGATGGCGCCACCTGCCGCCGGCACGGAACTCGACCAGCAGTCCCAGGATGATGACGGTGAAAAGAAGCGCGAACAGCTCCGGCCGAAGAAAGAAGCGGAAGTTCTCCGTCGCCATGGCAGCGAGCGAGACGACGAGTGACGCAAACAGGCTTCTACTCAGACGGAAGGACATGCGCGCGCACAGGCCGAACAGGGCGAGACCGAGCAGGCCCTTCACGAAGATGAGATCGCGGTGGCCCAGCCAGTGATCGAGCAGGTAGAACGCGAGCGACGACAGCCACTCGTGCGCATAGAAGGGCAATTGGCTCGCTTCGGTGAACGGGAAAAGTGCGGTGCGTGGAATCTCGCCGTTCGTCCAGATGATTCGGCCGATCGCCTCCTGCAGCCAGAGATCGTTCGTTCCGGGAGGGACGAAGGTCAGCAGGACGATGACGGCTATCGACGCTGCGACGGTCCCCGCCCTGAGCCAGGATTCGGATCGACTCATGGCGCGGGGGCCTGGGCGAGGCCGACGATGACTTTGTCGCCGGACTTGAGTGCCCCGCTCAGCACTTCGATACTCTTGCCGTCGCTTAGCC
>JBAUTD010000273.1:0-11414 GCA_049582045.1 Burkholderiales bacterium | reverse complement strand
CAGCGATCTCGAGCAGCCGCCCGAGGTCGACCGACTGCTCGACCAGCCCGCGCACCGCCTCGACGATTCCGCCCGAGGCGGCCGCCTCGTTGCTCGGCACCAGGCCCAGGTGGCGCTCGACGATGGCGATCTTCTCGTCGTGCGGCACGGCGCCGATCACCTCGACGCCGGTGTAATGCGCGATCACGGCGCGCAGCTTCTGCTCGTGGCGCGCGCCGCCCAGGTTGTTGAGGATCACGCCCGCGATGCGGATCGAGGAATCGAAGGCCTGGTAGCCGAGGATCAGCGGCGCGATGCCGCGCGTCATGCCGCGCGCGTCGATCACCAGCACCACCGGCGAGCCGAGCAGCGCCGCGAGCGCGGCGTTGGAGTTCGAGCCGTGCAGGTCCAGGCCGTCGTACAGCCCCTTGTTGCCCTCGATCAGCGACACGTCCGCCGCGCGCGCGTGGCGCGCGAAGCTCGCGCGGATCTCGTCGCGGGTCATGAGGTGGAAGTCCAGATTCCGGCACGGCCGCCCCGCCGCGAGCGAAAGCCACATCGGGTCGATGTAGTCCGGCCCTTTCTTGAACGGCTGCACCGCGAGCCCGCGCCGCGCCAGCGCGGCGGCGATCCCCAGGGTGAGCGTGGTCTTGCCCGAGGACTTGTGCGCAGCCGAAATGAAGACGTGCGCCATGGCGCTCGCGAAGGCGCTCAGTGCGCGCCGGCCCCCGGCTCGAGCGCCTCGTCGGACAGGCTCTCCGGCAGCAGGCGCAGGAATTTCACCCCGAGCAGCGCGCCGGCGAGCGCGATCGCAAGGCCGCCGAGCGCGAGCGCCGTTTCGGGCAGGCTCGGCGCGTAGGGGTGGATCACCCCGTCGTAGAAGGACGAGCGCATCTCGTAGCCCGGGAACAGGTCCAGGGGCCAGGCCTGTCCGCCGATGATGGTGACGTACATCTGCGCGAGACCCCCGAGCACGATAAGCGCCGCCGCGATGACGGTCGCGCCGCGCCTGCCGCGCGTCGCGGGGGACCAGAGGATGACGAGGGGCACGACGCTGCCGGCAAGCACCTGCCCGGCCCAGAACAGCCAGCTGTAGATCCCGCCGTCGACGAGCAGGAAGCGCTCGACGCCGATCTGCTTGGCCAGGTACAGGTTGGTGAGGTGAAACACCGCGACGAAGTAAAGGCCCGCCAGCACGAACCATCCGAGCAGCCGGCCGATACGCTCGACGACGCCGCTGCCGAGCGCGCGCCCGGTCCCGGCGCACACGCCGATCAGCGCAAGCAGGTAGATTGCCATGCCGTAGACGATCGACAGCACGATGAAGGTCGGCGCGAGCAGCGCCGAGGCATAGGCCTCGCGCGCGATCAGGAAGCCGAAGATCGATCCGGTGCCGGTGGTGAGCACCAGGCGCCAGACGAACGCGACGCGGCCCGCCGAAGTCGCGTAGCCGCCCACCGTGCGGTCGAGCAGGGTCCACAGGTACGCCCCGACGATCGCGAAGAAGCCGCTGTACAGGAACATGTTCCAGGCGAAGATCGACTTGAAGTTGAAGTGCGTCATCGCCACGATCAGCCGGTCCGAGCGCCCGAGGTCGAGCCCGAGCACCGCGAGACCCCCCGCGAGCAGCACGATCGCGAGCCAGCCCGAGAGCGGCGCGAGCGGCTTGTAGAAGCCCTTGCCGAAGGCGGAGGCGACCGAGGCGACGTTCAGCACCCCGGAAGCGGCCAGGATCAGGAACACAGCGACCACGTGCGGCAGGCCCCACACCACCTGGTTGGTCATGCCGGTGATGACGTGGCCCCGAGTCTCCATCGCGTGCCAGGCGACGAGCATCCCGAGCAGGAGCGCCGCGGCGAGCGCGAACAGCGCCCACCAGCCGCGGCTGCGGCCCTCGATTTCGCGCAGTGCGAGAGCTGCCACGTCAGATCCCCTGGTAGCGCACGCCGGTGTCGAGCTGCAGGTCGGCGCGGATCTGTTTCGCGCCCGCCTCGCGCATGCGGCGCGAGATCGCACTGCCCGGGTCGTTCAAGTCGCCGAACAGGAGCGCGTTCCTCCCCTCGGCCCGGCAGGCCTCGACGCAGGCGGGCTCGCCGCCGCGGTCGACGCGCTGCACGCACAGCGTGCAGGCTTCGACCGTGCCCTGGCCGCGCGGCACGTCGGGCTTCTGGTCATGCAGCGGCCGGTGCACGAACGAGCGCGCCTTGTAGGGGCAGGCCATCATGCAGTAGCGGCAGCCGATGCAGATGTGGCGGTCGACCAGCACGATCCCGTCGGCGCGCTTGAACGAGGCGCCGGTCGGGCAGACATCGACGCAGGGCGGCTCGGCGCAGTGCTGGCACATCACCGGCAGCGAAAGCGTGCGGCCGGTCGATTTCTCCTTCAGCTCGACCTTGCGGATCCATTGCGAGTCGTCCGGCCCGGTCCCGCCAGAGAGGCCGTTCTCCTTGTTGCAGGCGGCCACGCACGCCGTGCAGCCCTCGACGCAGCGAGTCGTGTCGACCAGCATGCCCCAGCGAACTTTCGACGAGACGCCCTTCGCCCGCGCCGGCTCGAACAGAAACAATCCGGGCGCGACCGCGATGCCGCCCAGCGCCGCGGCCTTGCTAAGGAAGGCGCGCCGAGTCGTCATTTCTTCTCCGGCCGGGACGCGTGGCATTCGAAGCAATCGAGCTTCACGGCCGCGTAGGCGTGACAGCTCTCGCAGAAATCCTGCGGGCTCGCGGCAACGCTGCCGGTCTGCTTGCTCGCGTGACAGGCGACGCACTTTTCGAGGCTGACCTTCTGCTCGACAAGGCCCTCGTGCACTGTCTTCACGCGCTGATGCTTCAGCATGTCGGGGTGCTCGCGCCGCATCACTTCCGGCGGGGCGATGCACGGACCGCTCTGCGCCTTCACGATCGCCGGTTTGTCCACGCCCGCCATCACCCCCGCCGGGATCGCCAGCGTGGCGATGAGCGCGAGCGCGGCGAGCAGTCTCACTCGCCCAGCCCCATCTGGATGTAGCCGGTCGGGCACACGTCGCTGCAGATGTGGCAGCCGATGCACCTGGTGTAGTCGGTGTCGACGTAGCGCCCGGTGGTCGACTTGTCCTTCTTGACCCGGAACACCGCGGTCTGCGGGCAGTACACGACGCAGTTGTCGCATTCGAAGCAAAGGCCGCAGCTCATGCAGCGCTTGCCCTCGGCGACCGCCTCCTTCTCGGCAAGCGCCTCGAGCCGCTCCTGGAAATTGCCCAGCGCCTCCCTGGCGCTCAGCATCGTCACTTTGCGCTGCTGGCGCGGCACGTGGGTGAAATGGCCGAGGAACAGCTCGTCGTGCGGGATCACGTAGCGGGCCGAGCGGTCCTCGTAGTTGTGCACCGCGAAGCTCTGCTCGCCGGTGCCGCGCACCGCCTCGCGCGGCGCCTCGTTCGGCTCCAGCCCGCGCTCGGCGAGCTTGCGCATCAGGTCGAAGGCGTGCACGTCGATCTTCGGCCGCCGGTCCTGCTCCTCGCCGCGCAGGTGGCGGTCGATGCCTTCGGCCGCGATCCAGCCCTGGCCGATCGCGCTGGTCAGCAGGTGCGGCCGCAGCACGTCGCCGCCGGCGAAGAAGCCCGGCTTGCCCGCGATCTGGTAGTTCTTGTCGGCGGTGATGAGTCCCTTGCCGTTGTCGAAGCCTTCGAGCCCGGTGAAGTCCACCGCCTGGCCGATCGCCGAGACGACCAGGTCCGCCGGGATCACCTCGGCGGTGCTTTGGTCCACCTTGACTTCGAGCTTCGGGCCGACGAACTTCGCCTCGCACTTGGCGATCTTGAGGCCGGTGGCGCGGCCGCTCGCGTCGCGCATCACCTCGACCGGCGCCCAGCCGTCGCGGATCACGATGCCTTCAGCGAGCGCGTGCTCGATCTCGTGCGGGTTGGCCTGCATCTTGTCGATCGCGAACACCG
The DNA here is from genome assembly GCA_049582045.1 of Burkholderiales bacterium. Taxonomy (GTDB): domain Bacteria; phylum Pseudomonadota; class Gammaproteobacteria; order Burkholderiales; family SG8-39; genus DAHVFK01. The sequence continues at coordinate 7,507 of JBAUTD010000273.1, read as the reverse complement.
AGGTGAGCGTCACGTCGGCGCCCTGGCGCGCCGAGATCTCGGCGACGTCCTGCGCCTGCTTGCCGAGGATCACCGACTCGGGATGGTCGGTCGCGTGCGGGTGCTCGATGTGCCCGAGGCGGCGCGCCACGGTGGCCACGTCGATCGAGGTGTCGCCGCCGCCCACCACCACGACGCGTTTGCCGACGTGCTTCATGCGCCCGTCGTTGAACGCGCGCAGGAACGCGGTCGCGGTGACGCAGTTCGGCGCTTCGGCGCCTGGCGCCGGCAGCGGCCGCCCGCCCTGTGCCCCCAGGCCCATGAACACCGCGTCGTAATCCTTCCTGAGCTGCTCGAGCGTCACGTCGGTGCCGATGCGCGTGCCCAGGCGCGCCTCGACGCCCAGGTCGAGAATGCGCTGGATCTCTGCGTCGAGCACCTCGCGCGGCGTGCGAAAGCCCGGAATCCCGTAGCGCATCATGCCGCCGAGCTGCTCGTGCTCGTCGAACACCGTGACCGCGTGCCCTTTGAGCGCCAGCTGGTAGGCGCAGGACAGCCCAGCCGGGCCGCCGCCGATCACCGCCACCTTCCTGCCGGTGCTGGTCTCGGGCTTGTTGAACTTGAGGCCGTTGGCGATCGCGTACTCGCCGAGGAAGTGCTCGACCGAGTTGATGCCGACGAAGTCCTCGACTTCGTTCCTGTTGCAGCCAGACTCGCACGGCGCGGGGCACACCCGCCCCATCACCGAGGGGAAGGGATTGGCCTCGGTCAGGCGCCGCCAGGCGTACTCCTGCCACGCCACCCCGGCGGGCGGTTTCTCGGTGCCGCGCACGATCGCGAGGTAGCCCCGGATGTCCTCGCCCGAGGGGCAGCTCGCCTGGCACGGCGGCGTGCTCTTCTGGTAGGTCGGGCACTTGTAGCTGTGGCTGGCCTGGAAGATGTGCTCGGTCCACGGGCCGTGGCCGGAGTCGCCTTCCTTGTAGCGCCGGTAGCTGAGCTTGGTGTCCGCCGTTGGCGTCGACTGTGTCATCGCCTGCCTCCTCTAGTGCAGCTCGCCGAGCCGGATCGCGTCGCCCACCAGCTGGTGCACGCCGCCGACCATGCTCATGTCGAATTCGTAGTAGGGCACCACCTTGGTGAACTGCGCCTTGCAGATGGCGCAGATCATCGCCATGAAGTTCACGCCGTGCGCGTCGACCACCTGCTTCAACGCCTCCATGCGCGGCAGCGCGCCCTTGACCCGCAGGTCCATGATCTCGTCCGACAGCAGCCCGCCGCCGCCGCCGCAGCAGTAGGTGCTCTCAAAAATCGTCTCCGGCGCCATGTCGTGGAAGTGATTGCACGAGGCGCGGATCAGGTCGCGCGGGATCGTGAACTGGCCGCCCGGCACCCCGCCCATCCCGGCGCCGCGCGCGACGTTGCACGAGTCGTGGAAAGTCACCACGCGCCGGTCGTTCTTCTCCCGGTCGAGCCGGATCGCGCCGCGTTTGATCAGGTCGTGGGTCAGCTCGCAGATGTGCTGCGGCGCCGGATAGCGCGGGTCGAGAAAATCGAACGGCCCGATCAGCGTGTTCCAGAAACTGTAGGCGACGCGCCAGGCGTGGCCGCATTCGCCCACCACCAGGCGCCGCGCGCCGAGCTCGAGCGCCGCCTCGCGCACGCGCATCGAGACCTTCTTCATCTGTTCGTAGCTGCCGATGAAGACGCCGAAGTTCGCCGCCTCGGAGGCGTGCGACGACAGCGTCCAGCTGATGCCCGCGGCGTGGAACACCTTGGCGTAGCCGATCAGGCTGAACACGTGCGGCTCGGCGAAGAAGTCGGCCGAAGGCGTGACCAGCAGCACCTCGGCGCCCTTCTGGTCGAGCGGCAGCTTGACGTCGAGGCCGGTCTCTTCCTTGATCTCCTCCTCCAGCGTCTCGAGCGTGTCGGCGAGCGCGCGCGGCGGCAGGCCGAGGTTGTTGCCGATCTTGTGCACCTTGCCGATGATCTCGTTGGTGTACTTCTGCCCCATGCCGACCGCGTTCATGATCTCGCGCGCGGCCATGGTGATCTCGGCGGTGTCGATGCCGTAGGGGCAGAACACCGAGCAGCGGCGGCACTCCGAGCACTGGTTGAAGTATTTGAACCAGTCCTCGAGCACTTCCTCGGTCAGGTCCTCGGCGCCGACCAGCTTCGGGAACCACTTGCCCGCGAGCGTGAAATAGCGCCGGTAGACCTTGCGCAGCAGATCCTGGCGCGCCACCGGCATGTTTTTCGGGTCGCCGGTGCCGAGGAAATAATGGCACTTGTCGGTGCACGCGCCGCAGTGCACGCAGGCATCCAGAAAAACCCTCAGGCCGCGGTACTTCTTGAGCAGCTCGCCCATCTTCGCGAGCGCGCGCGCGTGCCAGTCCTCGGGCAGCTTGCCGGGAAAGCCCAGCGCCTCGTTCATCTTGTCCGAGGCGGCGTAGGGCTTGCTCGCCGCCATCGCGTCCGGCGCGAGGATCGGGATGACCGGGTACGGCTTGAGCGGCGGCGCCTTGATCGCGGCTTGGGCCATGGCTAGTCCCGCGCCCAGGCGGCGAGATGGCGCCGCTCGCGCGAGTCGTCCGGCTGGTTGCGCGAGGGGCTGAAGAACACGCCCGGCGCGTGCAGCAGCTTCGAGACCGGGAACACCGCCATCAGCGCGAGCACCAGCGTGAGGTGAACCAGCAGCACCGGGTCGGCCGGCAGCGGCTGCCAGTCGAACGCCAGCAGCCCGAGCATGAATTCCTTGAGGCCGACGATGTCGGTGTGCGCGACGAACTTCATCGCCAGGCCCGACAGGCCGATGCCCAGCAGCAACGCGAGCATCAGGTGGTCGGACCAGGTCGAGATGTAGCGGATGCGCTCGACCAGAAAGCGGCGCGCCCACAGGCCCGCGAGCCCCGCGACCAGCGCGAAGCCCGCGTACATGCCGAAAGGCTGGGCGAAGGCGACCCAGCCCCACACCGGCTCGGTGAAGTAGCGCAGGTGCCGCACCACGACGAGAGCGAGCGCGACGTGGAACATCCAGCCGAACAGCCAGATCCACTTGTTCGAGCGGTAAAGGCTTTCGAACAGCACCACTTCGCGCGCGACGCGCCCGGCGGCGCCCGCGCGCGTCATCGGCGCGGGCGTGGTCGGGATCGGCAGCGGCGCGGGCGCGCGTACGTACTCGATCACGCGCCACGCCACGCCGCCGACCAGCACGGCCGTGGCCGCGTAGAACAGCGAGGCGTACAGCGCGGAGAGCACGGGTTCAGACGCAGCCGGTCGGCTTGGGCAGCCCCGCGATCTTGCACGCCTGCTTGGCCGGGCCGTACGGGAACAGCTCGTACAGGTACTTGTTGTTGCCCTTGTCCGGCCCGAGCTTCTTGCCGATCGCCTTGGTGAGCACGCGGATCGCGGGCGCGATCTGGTACTCGGTGTAGTACTCGCGCAGGAAGTTGATCACTTCCCAGTGGTTCGGCGTCAGCTCGACCTTCTCCTCCTGCGCGAGGAACTGCGCCACGTCCTCGTTCCAGTCGGACAGATTGAGGAGATAGCCCTCCTCGTCGGTGTCGTAGGCCTTGCCGTTCAGATCGAATGCACCCATGTCGCCTCCCGTTTGTAAGACCTGCCTAAAGCCAGGACTGGCAGTTCGGCTGCTCGCAGGCAAGCTCGACGAAGCCGCCGTAATCCACCAGTTGAATTCCTTCCATCACCCTTGCGGCCACGCCGCGCGCCTCGAGGTCGGGCGCCAGCGCGTATACCTTGAGGGTCGTCATCGCCTGCTTGAGGCTCGCCTCGGCGGCGCTGCCGCGCGTCGCCGCGTACACCCCGTCTTCGATCAGCAGCAGCGCCGAGCCGGGCTGCGCCAGGCGCAGGCAGGCTTCTAGCGCGTTGCGCTCGAAGGGGCTCTTGTTGACGATGTGCAGCACGCTCGCGTCTCCCTCAGAATCCGATCACCACGTCCTGCGACGCCATCAGCTCGGCCAGCTCGGCCGTCGGCATCACCTGGACCTCGACCAGCAGGTCGCCCTCGGTGAGGCCGCGGCGCTCGAGCGCCTCGCGCTCGACGTACAGCTTCTCGATGTCGTAGCCCTCGAGCGCGCGGTAGGCGGGCGAGAAATTCTTGGTCTCGATGCCCTTGGTCTGCTGGCCCTTGACCAGCTGATAGACCCCGTCGTCGACGAAGGCGAGCGACACGTCCTGGTCGAAGGCGGCGCTGATCAACACCACTTCCAGCGCCTCGAGCGCGTAGATGGTCCCGTACGGCGCCTTGCGGTTGACGAACATGAACTTCTTGACGACACCCGCGCCCTCTTCCTGTTCTGCCTCGCTCAAAGTCCCCTCCTCAATCCCCGAACACGACCAGGCGGTCGCCCTGGATGCCGGCCTCGACCAGCTGGCCCAGCCCCGAAATGCGAAATCCCGGCGCGAGCAGCTCGTCCTTGATGCCGCGCCTGAGCGCCGCCGCCACGCACACCACCAGGTCGACTTCATACTGCTCGGCGAGCTTCGACCAGCGGTTGACGATGTGCCGGTCGTCCTGCGGCGGCTCGGTGTACTTGGTCGCGTTGTTCACCCCGTCGTGATAGAAGAACACGCGGTAGATCTCGTGCCCCTTCTCCAGCGCCGCCCTGGTGAACAGGTACGCCGAGTCGCTCGCCTGGTGCGTGTACGGGCCCTCGTTGACCAGGATGCCGAATTTCACGCGCGCCTCAGAAGCGGATGTGGGCCGAAGTGTTCAGCGTGTAGCGCGAGCCGCGCCAGTCGTCGATGTGGTACTTGGTGAACGGCAGACCCGTGCGCTTGAAGAACGCCGGCCAGCCGATGCGCTCGATCCAGTCCGACATGCGCTCCCAGGGGCGGCCGTCGGCCTTGTAGATCCGCAGGATGTTCTTCACCACTTCCCCGACCTCCGGCCAGCGCGGCGGGTTGTTCGGCAGGCCCGAGGCGACCAGCTTGTGGAAGGTCGGGCGGATGCGCGCGTTCGAGTTCTTGCCGCCCACCCAGATAGCGATCTTCGAGTATTCCGGATCGTTGATCTGCATCGGCGGGCACGGTGGATAGCAGGCGCCGCAGCACACGCACTTCTTCTCGTCCACCTCGAGCGAGGGCTTGCCGTTGACCAGCGCGGGACGGATCGCCGCCACCGGGCAGCGCGCCACCACCGCCGGGCGCTCGCACACGTTCGCCACCAGGTCGTGATTGATCTTCGGGGGCTTGGTGTGCTGCACGATGATCGCGATATCGGCCTGGCCGCCGCAGTTGATCTCGCAGCACGAGGTCGAGATCTTGACCCGGTTGGGCATCTCGCACTTGACGAACTCCTCGTACAGCTCGTCCATCAGGGACTTCACCACCCCCGAGGCGTCGGTGCCCGGGATGTCGCAGTGCAGCCAGCCCTGGGTATGGGCGATCATCGACACCGAGTTCGCGGTGCCGCCGACCGGGAAGCCGGCCTTGTTGAGCGCCCCGATGAGCGGCTCGACCTTGGCCTTGTCGGCGACCATGAACTCGATGTTCGAGCGCGTGGTGAAGCGCACGTGCCCGTCGGCGAACTGGTCCGCGATGTCGCACAGGCCGCGGATGGTGTGATGGTCCATCTGCCGCTGAGTGCCCGCCTTGACGGTCCAGATCTCGTCGCCGTTCTGCGCCCGGTGCATCAGCACGCCGGGCTTCGGGTGGTTGTGATAAACCCACTTCCCGTAGTGCTTCTTCATCAGCGGATGCATGTACTGCATCGGGTCCGGCGCCCCGTGCTCGACCGGCATCTTGGGTTGTGCTTGTGCCATCTGTGGTCCTCCTTCAGGCCGCCTTTTGTCCGCCGCTCTTCGCCGCCTGCTCTTCCCAGTCGTCGCTGCGGAAGTAGGGGTTGGTCCGCGGGTAAAGCACCATGCTCGGGTCGACCGGCAGCTCGACCGCCTCGAGGAAATTCGCCAGGCCGATGCGCTCGATCGTCTCGCCCACGCGCTCGTGGTCGAGCGCGTTCTCGGCGAAGAAGTCGAGCACCTTGCGCGCCAGCTCCTGCAGCTTCTCGAAGTCCTCTTCGCTCTCGAGCTTCATGAACGGCACCACCATGATCCCCAGGGTGCTGCCGATCTTGAGAACGCCCTTGCCGCCGATCAGGATCGACACGCCGCGCTCTTTTCCGGGCAGCAGCGCGCCGGGCATCACGTTCAGGCAGTGCATGCAGCGCACGCAGTCGTGGTTGTCGATCTCCAGGCACTGCCCGTCGTCCAGCTTGACGCGCGAGACGTGCGCCGGCGGCGCTTCGCCGTTCGCTTTCCTCACGCGGATCGCCTTGGTCGGGCAGCGCGTGACCACGTTGTCGATCAGCTCTTCCATGCCGTGCGCCGCGTACCATTCGCGCGCCAGCTTCTCGTCGACCCGGATGTTGTCCCGCCAGGTGCCGATGGTCGCCATGTCAGAGCGCTGGATCGCGTTGACGCAGTCGTTCGGGCAGCCAGAGAACTTGAATTTGAACTTGTACGGCAGCGACGGGCGGTGCATTTCGTCCAGGTTCGTGTTGATGATGCTGCGCAGCGCGCGCTGCTCGTCGTAGCAGCTCATCTCGCAGCGCGCCGAGCCGACGCAGGACATCGAGGTACGCAACGCGGGGCCGGCGCCGCCCAGGTCGAAGCCGATCGCGTTGAAGTCGTCGAACGCCGGCTGCACGTTCTCGGTGCTGCAGCCCTGGAACATGATGTCGCCGCTCTGGCCGTGCAGCGCGATCAGCCCGGAGCCGTGCTTCTGCCAGATGTCGCACAGTTTGCGCAGCACCTCGGTCGAGTAGTGCATTCCCGCCGGAGGCTGCACACGCAGGGTGTGGAACTCGGCCGCCTCGGGGAAAATCGGTTTGCCGTCCTGGCCCTTCAACTCGGTGAAGCGCGGGATCACGCCCGCGCCGTAGCCGTAGACCCCGACGGTGCCGCCCTTCCAGTAGCCGAACTTGTTGCGGTACGAGGACTCGAGCTGCCCGAGCAGGTCGACCGCCATGTCGTTGTCCTGCGCCAGGCGCTTGAGCCCCGTGACGAAGCTCGGCCATGGGCCCTTCTCCAGCTCGTCGAGCATCGGCGTCTCATGCGGCTTCTTGGCCATAGTTCCCTCCCGGTGCGATCGGCCCATGCTAGTGACAGTCGCGCCGCGCGCCATCTGCCCTGAGGAGCAAAGGCGACCTACCCGAACGGGTAGGTAGGCGCCCTCCTAAGGAGGGAATGCGCCCCCCGGCGGCTTGGGCTCAAACTGCTTCGATGCCCGAAATCCGTTCCCTTGCCAGTCTCAGCGTGCCGCTCGGCGGCCAGCAAATCGAGCTGCAGCAGATCGAGCACGCGAGCGGCGGCATGGCGCTGCTGCGCGTGCGCATCCGCGAAGGCAGGCGCTTCACCGTGTTCGACATCGACCCGGCCAGCGCGCGGGCCTGGGGCGAGGCGATGCTCGAGTGGGCGGCGCAGCAAAATGTTTCCGGACCTTGAGCCCGCCGCCGAGGCGGTCGACCTGCGCTTCGAGCTGCGCGGCGAGCGCCTGCCGCTCGACCACGGCC
>JBAUTD010000272.1:0-3095 GCA_049582045.1 Burkholderiales bacterium | reverse complement strand
GCTCGGGCGCGCGTGGATGCTGCCCTGCCAGCCCGCCGGCAGCATGCGCGCGTTGATCGAGCGCTTCGCCAAGGCGCTCGGGCGGCGCATCCCAGTCGGTCGCGTTCCCAGGCTCGCGCTCAAGGCGGCAGGCCTGTTCGTGCCGCTGATCCGGGAGATGAACGAGATGCTCTACCAGTGGGACGAGCCTTTCGTGGTCGATGACCGGCGCTTTCGCGAGCGCTTTGCCGCCAAGCCCGTGCCCGCCGACGCCGCCGCGCGCGAGACGGTGGTCTGGGCCAGGCAACACTACGGAGCAAAGTCCCGATGATGAGGTTTACGATGCGATTTCTGCTTGCCTTGTGCGCCGCTTCGCTTGCGTGCGCCGCCGTTGCCGCGCCCGCGCCGCTGGTCACGGCGCCCCAGGTGGACACGCCCACGCGCGTGCTGTTCGTCGGCAACAGCTATTTCTACTACAACGACAGCCTCCACAACCACGTGCGCCGGATGGCGATGGCGGCCGATCCTCGGCTGGAAAAGACGCTGCACTACAAGTCGGCCACCATCGGCGGCGCGAGGCTCGACGAGCACGATATCGACTGGCTCACCAAGCCCGGGCAGATCGGGGTCAAGGAGCCGTTTCAACTCGTGATCCTGCAGGGCGCGAGCGCCGAGCCGCTGACCGAGAAGGGGCGCGAGCGGTTCCGCGAGACCGTGATCAGCTTCAACAAGCTGATCGCCGAGCGCGGCGGCAAGACCGCGCTCTACATGACCCACGTCTACGTCAAGCCGCACAAGAAGGTGAGCCCCGAGAACCTGCGCCTGACCGAGGACCTCTACGTCTCGGTCGGCAACGAGGTCGGCGCGCTGGTGATTCCGGTGGGGCTCGCGTTCGAGGAGGCCTACCGCCGCCGGCCCGACATGAAGCTGCAGCAGGACTACGACGGCTCGCACCCGACGCTGATCGGCACCTACCTCGCGGCGTGCACGGTCTACGCGAGCATCTACGGAAAGTCGCCGGTCGGCAACAGCTACGACTACTTCGGGAAGATCGACAAGGACACCGCCGCGTTCCTGCAGCGGGTGGCCGAGGACACGGTGCGCAAGTTCTACCGCCGCTAGGTCATCGGATGAAGATCTGCGTGATCGGCGCCTCCGGCAAGCTCGGCAGGTACATGGTGCGGCACGCGCTCGAGCGCGGCCACGAGGTGGTCGGCGTGTGCCGCGAGCGCAGCGTGGCGAAGCTCGAAGCATTCAAGGGGCGCATCGCGATCGTTCCCGGAGCGACCAACGACCGCGCGGTCGTCGAGCGGGCGGTCGCGGGCTGCGACGGGGTGCTCACCGTGCTGGTGCCGTGGGGCGTGCAGCAGTACGCGACCGGAACCGCGCGGGCGGTGCTCGATTACGCGCCGCCGGATGCACGCCTCGTGTTCTCCTGCGGCTGGCACATCACGCGCGACGGCAAGGACAGGTATTCGCGCGGCTTCAAATGGGCGGTGGCCGCGTTCGGCCGGCTCGCGCGCCTCGTGCGCGTGGCGGACCTGGACGACCAGGTCGAGGCCTGCCGGCGGGTGTTCGCGAGCGACCGGCGCTGGACCGTCGTGCGCGGCAGCGACCTCGAGGAGGGCGAGAGCGAGGGCCTGCCGGTGTGGAGCCGGCACGTGGGCGATCCGATCCTCGCGAGCAACCGCACGCGGCGCATCGATTTCGCGTTTTTCATGGTGGATGCTTTGACCAACGACGCGCTGATCCAGGAGGCCCCGGCGATCGTCGGTTGCCGCACGCCCTCGGCGCTCGCTCATGCCGCGAGCGGACAAGGAGCTTCCCATGGATAGGGACTTCGGCGATTCGGTCAGGAACGTGATGCAGATCCTCGCCATCGTGTTCCTGGTCTTCATGTTTTCGGTGATCCTGCACAAGGGCTTTGCCGATGTGTCGCTCATCGCCGAGCTGCATTCGGGCACGCAGTTCTGGATCGCGCTGGCGCGCCACTTCCTCGGAAACCTGTCCGGTGGCTGAAGCCCCGGCCATCGGCTATGCGCTGCGACCGGCGAGCGAGGCCGATGTCGACGCGGTGGCGGCGTGCGTGCATGCCGCGTACCGGCATTACGTCGAGCGCATCGGCCGGCCGCCCGGCCCGATGACCGACGACTACGCCGAGGTCATCCGCGAGCGCAAGGTCACGGTCGCCGAGAGCGCGGGCCGCGTCGTCGGGGTGCTCGTGCTCGCGCTCACCGAGGAGGGCTTTCTGCTCGAGAACGTGGCCGTCGACCCTTCGCGGCGCGGCACCGGCCTGGGCCGGACGCTGCTCGAGCTGGCCGAGAGCGAAGCGCGCCGCGCGAGGTTCGACTCGATCTACCTCTATACGCACGAGAAGATGAGCGAGAACCGCGCGCTGTACTCCAAGATCGGGTATGTTGAATACGACCGGCGCTTCGAGCAGGGGCTCGCCCGCGTCTACATGAGGAAATCGCTCCGCTAGCCATATGGCGTACGACGAGGGACTGGCGCGGAGAATCAGGGAGGTGCTGGGCGCGCGGCGCGGCATCGCGGAGAAGAAGATTAAAGGCGCGCAGCTGAATTTCATCCCGTACCGAAGGAGCGTGCCATGATTGAACTTTCGCTGACGCTTATCGCGCTTGCGGCGCTGCTCGCTCTCTACTTCGGGGTCCGCTATCTGCGGACCCGGCAATTCATGCCCTATCACGCAGTCGTCGCGGGCAGAGCGTGGGACGAGCTCGAGCCCGGCGTGCAGACCATCGTCCGCGGCATGCTCAGGATCATCGGCGGCGCCTTCGTCACCTATGGGTTTGCGCTGCTGTGGCTGCTCGTGCCTCTGAGCCATGGCGAGCCCTGGGCGCATTGGGCGATCCTGACCGTCAGCGCGCCGGCCCTCGGCCCGACCCTGTACGTGACCCTCGCGCTGCGCAAGTTCGCGCCGACCGCGAAGACCCCCGTCGTGCCCGCGTCAATCGCGATCGCGCTGGTGCTGGCCGGGGTCGGCGCCTCGTGGCTCGCCTAGCTCCGTTATGCCCGTCGGCAAGGTCGTGATGTTCGACCTCGGCGGGGTGCTGGTGGAGAACACCGGCGCGGCGGGGCTGGCGGCGATGCTGCCC
>JBAUTD010000271.1:0-2851 GCA_049582045.1 Burkholderiales bacterium | reverse complement strand
GACATGATGTACCCCAAGTTCCGCTGGGGCGCGCGCGACGCCGCGGCGCACGTCCCCGCCGGCCTGGTCGGGGCTGCGGATTACCTGCGCAAGCACGCCGCCGTCGGCGACGTGTTCGCCGCAGCGGGCCTGAGCGCGGCGTACGCGCCGTTCGACGTCTCGATGCAGCTTTGCGCGCTGAGCGGCATGCCCGCCTACCTGTCCCGGCCGCACGCCGAGATGATCAAGGACGGACCGAGAAAGAAGGTCGCGGCGGCCCGCCTGGCGGCGATGCACGAGGTCGACTCGGCACCCGACTACGGCCGAGCCATGCAGATGCTGCGGGCGCTCCACGTGCAGTGGTACCTGGTCGCGAACGCAACAGGGCCGCGCTGGGATCGGGCGCGCGCGCGCGCGGCGTTCAGCTCCGCCATGGTCGCGCTGTACGCCGTCGCGCCGCAGCCCTCAGGCCGTGCACTCCATGATCAGATGGGTGTACGGCAGGCGAATCAGGTCGTGGCGCACTGAGGTCCTGACCTGCGCGAAAGCGCTGCGCGCGAGCCGCTCGTACGAGGCCCGGTCGCGCACGTGACGGCCGCGATCGAGCGCCAGGAAGCACCGTGCCGCGAGCGACTGGTCCTCCGTGAAGCAGCCGTCGAACGTGACCAGGCGCCCGCCCGGCTTGAGCGCGCGCTTCGCGACGCGAAACAGGCTCGCCGCCTCGGCGTCGTCGAGGTGATGAAGCACGCCGTGCGCGATAGCGAGATCGAAGCTGGGCTCGCTCGCCGCCAGCTCGTCGTCCACGGCCCGGCAATGAAACTCTCCCCGGTCGCCGAAGCGTTCGCGCGCCCGGTCGATGTAGCTCTGGCTGAGGTCGTAGCCGACATACCGCACCGCCGGCAGGTAGCGCAGGATGTCCCCCGTGCCGCAACCGATGTCGAGCACCCGCTCGCCGGGCTGCGCCCGAAGGTAATCGCGCGCATAGGCCAGTCGCGCGCTGTCCCGGCCGACGAGCCGCCGGAACAGACTGTAGATGCGCGGCCGAGCGAGGAGCGCTCTAGGGTCCACGCCGATGCCGCGTCTCGTCACCCCTCACTCCTTGCTGTCCAAATGGTTCTTCGCCTCCGGCCCCTTCATGAACAGGAGGTCGATCACGCTGACCGACGGCTCGAATGGCGGGTACAACTGCTCGTACGGCGCATAGTCGTATCGTTTGTATTCGAGCAGGATGCCCGCTCGCTCGAAGCTCTCCGGTATCAGATACGCCTGCGCCGCGGGACCCGAGAGATAGGATGTGGCCGCCGCCTGCCGCAGAATGCCGATCAGCCGCTCGGTCTTCGTCCCGCGGCAGTCGTACTCGTGCGACATCCGGATCGGCGTGTCGATCCCGAGGTGACGGCAGACCCACGCGATGAGGCGCAGGTTCAGTTCGGAGATCGAAGCCGCGGGCCGTGCGAGCAACTCACGCAGCTCGAGAAAATACAGGTCGAAGTATGGCGCGCGGCGGTAGGATTCCCGGATCCGGCCCAGCATCCTATCCGCCCAAGGCGTCGAGTAGTCGATCGGCGTCTGTTCGATCAGCTGGCTCGTATGGCGATAGCTCACCGGCACCGTGATCCATTGCGCGCCACGCGGCGTCTTGATCCTGTTGCGGTTGCGCCAGTCGCCCTTTGTATATTGCAGGTTATCGTGAATAATGAACAGGTCCGACTCGCGAATCAGGTCAAAATACCCGCGCCACGGAAGAAAGTTCGACTGGACGATGCCCACCTTCAATTGCCTTCTCCTCCCCGGCGCTCAGTGACACTGGCATGGTCAAATCCACGACAGCGCCGCGTCCCGACTACTCGGTCGTCATCCCGGTCTACAACGCCGGCGCCACGCTCGAAGAGCTGATCGCGCGCGTGGGCGCCGTGTTCCGTGATCTCAGTCGCTCCTACGAGATCCTGCTGGTGGACGACGGCAGCAAGGACCAGTCCTGGACGATCATCGACCGACTGCGAAGGGAAGGCGCCCCGCTGCGCGCGTTTCAGTTTGGGCGCAACCACGGCCAGCATTATGCCCTCAAGTGCGGGCTCGACCACTGCTCGGGCCGCTACGCGATCACGATGGACGACGATCTCCAGCACCCGCCCGAAGAGATACCGAAGCTGGTGCGAGCGATCGAGGAAGACGAGGAGGTGGACGTCGTGTGCGGACATTACGACCGCAAGGCGCATCCCGCGTTCCGCAACATCGGCGCCGCGCTCCTGCATCGAATCGATCATGCGATCTTTCGCACCGACCAGCGCGTGTTCCTGAGCGCCTTCCGCGTCATGCGCCGCAGCGTCGTCGACGAAATTCACCGCGTGCAGCATGCGCAACCGCGCATCGGCCCTATCATTCTGTCGATCACCAGCCGCATCAAGAGCGTGCCGGTGCATCACGAGCCGCGGCGTCACGGCCGCTCCGGGTACACGATGCGCAAGCTGGTGCGCGATACGCTCAGCAGCATCATGAACTACAGCTCGCTGCCGCTGCAAGTGGTGAGCATCGTCGGGTTGGGCGCGTCCTTCCTCAGCTTGATTCTTGCCGGCGTCTATCTCTGGGTCTTCTTCAGCCACGGCGTCGCGGTTTCGGGGTTCACGACGCTGGTTCTGCTGATCCTCTTTACTTCGGGCGGCGTGCTCTTTTCCTTCGGCCTGGTCGGCGAATATCTGCGGCGAATCGTCGCCCAGCAGCTCATGTTTTCGCAGTATCACGTGCGCGCGGAGTTGCCGCCTCTAGACCGGGACGGCGCCTGACCGCGCGAGCCGCCGGTACGCGGCGGGAAAGATGAACCAGCGGCGCTGCTCCGCCTCGTCCGCGCGTCCGCTTTCGAGCATTCTCGCGC
>JBAUTD010000270.1:0-1629 GCA_049582045.1 Burkholderiales bacterium | reverse complement strand
GCCGAGGCGCGCGGCGGGTCCGACGCGGTCGCGGTCGCCGGCGCCGGTGCGCTCACTTCTCGCTGCCGCAATTCGACGACAGCCACCTGCTCGACATCTTGTTGTTGCCCGTCATCGTCTGTCCGCCCCCGCTGAAGACGACCCTGACCGTGCCCTGGCCGCGCTCGCGCGACACGGCTCTCATGTCGATGTCGAACTCGCGCCGACGCCCGTTGCCCGTGCATACGCGCGTGCCTTTCCAGTGCTTGCTCGTCTGCGAGACGATTTTTGTCGTGCACGTCTCGCCCTCTTCCGGCGGCTCCGCGGCCGGGTCCTCCTCGAGCTGCTTCTTCGTCAGGCAAGTCTTGTACGTGTGCGTGCGGCCGCTCTGCGCCTGCAGCATCGCCTGCAGCTGCGCCCGCTGCTGCGGCGAAAGCCTGCCCGCCTCGATCGGCAGTTCGCCGCTCATTTGCGTGGTGAGCGTGACTTCCCACAGGCCGAGCTTGACGTCGAGCGGGGCGGCGGAGGCGCCGGCGGCGAAGAACGCCGCGGCGCCGACGAACGCTGCGGCGGCAGTGTGTGCGGATTTCATGTGAATGGTCTCCCTTGAGTGGCGTGACGCGCGGAAATTGTGTGCGCGCGTGCCTCGTTCGTCCACTACCGCGCCCTTGATACAAAGCTTACGCAATACTTACAGAGGCTCGCAGCGGAAATGTTCCGTTGCAATTTCGGTCGCTATGCGGCAACTTCGCGAGAACGGTGGTTGAACCGTTTGCACGGCCGCAGCGACACAGCGGTCGACGTCGGCATCTGAGAAAGTCGGCGCGATCGATTTTATGTCGAGGGAAGCATGAGGCACGCTGGCATCGGCGGTTGGGTTTGTGGCGGCGCGTTGACGCTGGCTCATGCGTTCGCATTCGCCCAGCAACCGGCGTGGAAGCCGGAGTTCGTCCCACCGCGGAGCGGCGCGGCTGCCCAGACGGCGCCGCTGCGGATTCGCGTCGCCGGCATGCCTGCCGACACTCCGCAGCACTTGGCGGTCGAGCTGGACGACATCGACGTCACTGCGCTCGCCGCGCTGGACGGATCCGACATCGTTGTCACGCCGGCGCAGCCGATCGCCTTCGGCAAGCACACGCTGCGGCTGGTCGAGTACACGCCCGACGGCGGGATCGCCGAGCGCGGGCAGTGGGCGTTCGAGATCCGCCAGAGCGCGGCGTTCCTGCAGTCGCAGCTGCGCGCGAACGTCACGCTGACCGCGAGCCAGCGGGTGGCGAACCACAACGTCGACACCAGCGCCGGCCCGCTGCAGGGCACCGGTTCGGCGCAGATCCAGGGCGCGGTGGCGAACGAGTCCTGGCAGGCCAACGGCACGATGAGCCTGGTGAGCAGCAGCCAGACCGCGCAGATGCCGCTGCAGGGCAGTCACCTCGACATCGCGCAGTACCTGCTCTCGGCGCAGAGCGGGCGCGTCGCCGCGAGCGTCGGCGACCACGCCGCGCTCGGACCGGAAAGCCTGGTGATGCAGAACTTCGCGCGCCGCGGCGTGACGGTGGATCTCTCGGCCGGCAGCGCCGCGCACGTCACGGGGTTCTCGATGAGCGCGACTCCGCTCGCCGGCTCGCGCAACCTGAGCGGCACGAACGACGA
>JBAUTD010000269.1:0-4296 GCA_049582045.1 Burkholderiales bacterium | reverse complement strand
CGCCCGGCGGGCGCGAGCAAATCGGCAGCCGTCGCTCCCAGGCCGAGAGTCATCGGACGGCTGCGCAGCCATCGTCCCGCGGCCGTTACATTGGCCCGGGCACGATCGGAGAGCATATCCGCCGGGTTCGGCGCCAGCCGGGGTCGAAACACCCGCACCCCTCGCACGTCGACGTGCAGCGGCCACCCTTCCCCGGATCGCCGTGCGCGGGATCCGTCTGCGCCCACCGCACGAAGCACGCGGCCCAAGTCCCGGGCTCGAACGACAATGTGCGCGGGGAAGAGTCCGATCCCCGGCCCGCTCATGAAGACGACGTCGTCGGTTCCCGGCAGGGCAAGGCTCGCCCCCAGCCGGAATCCCGCCCTGACGATCGGCGCGCCCGCGGTCAGCGCGTCGCGGGCTGCGGCGCTGATCGCGAGCGGCCGAACGGACAGCGACGCCGGGGATCCGCCCTCAATGAGCGGCGTGCGGCGCGGAAAAGTTGGCGGTGATCCAGGCGTAGAGGGGTCCGATCGCATTCATTCCGATCGCAGCCAAAAGGCAAACAAAAGGACTGTTTGGCACCGGGCTGAAACCGCCGAAGATCGTCGCGAAATACGTCGCGAAACCGAAAAACATCCCCGGGATGAAGCTCAGCACACGGATTCTTCCCAGCAGCATCATGCTCCCGTTCAGGCAGAACAGGATCACCATTTGCGCAAACAGGAATGCGTTGCCCGTGAAGTGCCGGGACGCCTCGTTGAAGCCGAGCACGATCAGAAAGGCGGCGAACGACCCGATCGGCATCACCGGCCAGATGCGCTTCAGATTCTCCTTGCTCGGACCGCCCATCGCAAACGTGCCCGCCCAACTGACGAAGATCGCCCACGGCGGCAAGTGATACGGCGTGAGAAGGGTGGTGACGGCGAGTAAAGAAGCGACGACTTCAGCTGGTGGTTTCTTCATTTTTGCCTCCCTGATATTTTCATCCGACAAAATATTCCACGACCTGCCCGCTAGAACGCGTAGTCCACGCTGCGCGTCGTCTTTGCGACGATCCGACCGCGCTTGACCACCATGTGGCGATCGGGCAGATCGATAATCGCGTCGGCTACCCGTTGCGTGTCGAGCAGCACCAGATCCGCGTCCCTGCCTACCTCCAGTCCATAGTTCGCAAGGCGGAGCGCCTTGGCCGGATTGGTCGTCAGCATCGGAAGCACCGTTGCCTGATCGTCGGCCCCTCCGAGATGGCAGGCGGGCAGCGCAAGCGCGGCAATCTGCAGCAGGTCGCCGTTGCCGTATGGCGTGAACGCGTTGCAGATATTATTGGTGGCGAGGCAGACGTTCACTCCGCCGTCGCGCAGCGCCCGCACGGGAGTCAGGGTGCGGCGAACGTTGGCTTCGTCCTTGCGGCCGCCGAGGTGCAGGTCGGTAGCCGGCAGGCACATCACCGAAATGCCGGCGTCCTTGAGCAGCGAGATGATCTCGTTGCGGCGCTCGACGGGCGCGGCGCCGAGCGCAGTGAGGTGGCCCACGCTGACGCGCCCTTCGTACTTCGACGCAATCGTCTTTCGCGCAAGATACTCGATCGACATCGCGTCGGCGTCGTCACGGAAGTCCTGGTGAAAATCGAGGTCCTTGTCGAATTCGCGCGCGAGCTTGAACACCCAGTCGATGTGCTCGTTCGCGCTGGTGTCGTTGTACGGGATGCCGCCCACCACGTCCGCGCCCTTTTTCATCGCCTCGACCATCATCGCGTCCGTGCCGGGCGTCTTCAGGATTCCTTCCTGCGGGAATGCGACGACCTGGATGTCGATCACGTCGGCGAACTCGCGCTTCAGGTCGAGCACCGTGTCGAAGCCGGTGAAGCCCTGCGCCGGATCGAATTCCGCGTGCGCCCGAACGTGCGTGCTGCCGAAAGCGACCAGGCGTCGCAGCACCTGGCGCGAGCGCTTCTCGATGTCCTCGCGCGTAAACGTCGGCTTGAGCGACGCGGTCACCGCGATCGCCTCCATCAGAGTGCCCGAGCGGTTCGGCTTTCGATCCTTCACGAACGCCTTCTCCAGGTGCAGATGACTTTCAATCAGGCCCGGGATCAGCACCCGCCCGGCTGCGTCAACCTCGCTCGTTCCGCGGCAAGCCAGCTTCGGTCCGATGTCCACGATCCGGCCGTGCTCGACGGCCACGTCCATCAATGAGGCCTCGTCGTCCAGGCGCGCTTTGCGAAAGACTAGATCCATTGTTGTCTCCTCAATTAACGGTTTCCCGACTTCGTTCCGACGCTCAAGATCTCGCGAATTCCGTGCCGCTATCAGCCTCCCTTTTTGCCGCCAGCGCTTCGAGCGCCTGCTCGAAACAGCCAATCGGCGGACGGACCGTGCCGGCGCCGATCTGTCCAATGCCTGCTTTCCGGTGGGCAATGCCGGTGTTGATCACCGGCGTAATGCCGGTCTCGACCACGCGCCTCACGTCCAGTCCGAGGCAGGCGCCCTGGAAATCCCAGGTCGGAATCGGGAACGAGGGATTGGTGTCGATGTAGATCTCGCGCATCTCCTCGCAGATTTCGAGCGCCTCGGCAAGGCCGCCGGCGCCGATGAAGCGGGTGACCCCGGGAGCGGCGATCATCGCGGCGCCGCCGACGCCCAGGCACTCCGTGATCGCGCTGTCGCCGATGTCCGGACTGGCGTCGCTCGATGCGTAGCCCGAAAAGAACAGGCCGGACGGCATATTGACCGGCGCGGTGAACCAGCGGGCGCCGAGGCCGCTCACGCGAATCCCGAAATCCCGCCCGTTGCGCGTCATCGCGGTGACGATCGAGCCCTCCCCCACCGCGGCAGCCGCGTCGAGCGCGCACTTGCCGTAGGCCATGGCGACGTTGAGAAAGAACTGGTCGGTACGCTCCAGAAAGCGCAATACCTCGCCTTGCGCGACGGCGCTGGCGTTGCTGCCGGCGATATCGGCGGCCAGCGCCTTGAGCAGCAGCGCGGACGCGGCGATATTGCGCTGGTGAAATTCGTCCCCCATCGAGATCGCCTGCGCCATCAGCGCGGTGAGATCTATGCCCTCGGGGTTGCGCGCAAGCGCCGTGGCCAGCACCGGCCCTAGCACGTCGCGCATCCAGGACAGGCGCTCCTGCACCTCGCCCTCGAACGCGCCGAAACGCATCACCTTGCCGATGCCTTCATTGAGATTGCAGTAGGCGAAATTGCCGTGCTCCGCATTGCGCACCACGAGCACCGGCATATGCGGCGAAGTGATTCCCCCCATAGGGCCCACGGCCAGGTTGTCGTGGCACGGCAGAAAGCGGATCCGGCCGGAGGCGGCAAGGGCCTCGGCCGCCGCCGCGCTCGTCGCCCAGCCTTCGAACAGGCAGGCGCCGAGAACGGCACCCTGCATGGGGCCGGTCATATCCGGCCACGCGATCGGAGGACCCGCGTGCAGCAGGGTGGTGCCCTGGCGCAGCGCGGGAATGCACGTTTCGGCGGGCTCGACTCCCACCAGGCGGGGGCGCGCCTTCTTCAGTTCCGCGACCACCGCCGCATTGGCTTGGTTGAGCGTTTGGTATCTCACGGTCTTCTCCGAATCACTGCAGTTGCTCGACGAGGCGCCGAAGTCGCTCGTTGCCGCCGGCCGCGGGCTCCCACTGCAGGTGAACGACGCGGATGCCGTTGGCATTCAAATCCTCGGCGAAACCGCGCAGTCCGATGTTGACCACGACGGGGTTCGCCCGCAGCAGGGCCGGCGGCTCCTCGTGCGATCGCCTTTGCGCGGCAAGCGCGCGCACGGCGAGCAATGCCGCGGCACGCACGCTTTCCGCGATCACGATGCCCGCCTCCTTCAGCCTCGCCGCCTGGCCGTCGCGGTCCTGCGGGTCATCCGCGGTGCCCGTCAGAGTGGCGATCACGACGATTGGCGACCCGGCCCCGCGGGCGGCACGCAAGGCCAGCACCTCGCGGGCCGCTTCGCCGGCCGGATCGGGATGCGCACCGAAGCCAAGCACGACGTCGAGCAGCAACACGCCTATGCCCGGGTCCTTCGCGAGGCCCCGGATCATCTCGTTCCTCGAGGTGGGGTCGATCATCGGATGCGGGCGGCCGCGGGTATACGCGTCGTCGCCCAGGTCGATGATCCGATGACCTCCGGCGCGCAGCATGTACCCGTCGGGGTGCGTCGCATCCTGCGTCAGCTCGAGCGTCTCGGCGAGCAGCATCGCCGCTTCAGCCGCCAGGGTCCCGCCCGTATAGAGGCCGCAAATGCCGCGCCCCTCGACGCTCGGGAGCGCGGCGGCGCGCGCGTCCACCCGCGCAAGCTCGACCG
>JBAUTD010000268.1:0-1692 GCA_049582045.1 Burkholderiales bacterium | reverse complement strand
CGGACCTGGAGGTCCTATAAGTAAAGGTGAGCACGGGCATGGCTGATAGGTACCCGCCCTGATGGCTGGACCTGGAGCGTCCGCCCGTGCTCGAGCCATACGCGCCTGTCTGATAAGGACCTCGCCGAGGATGGCTCATAGAGGTATGACGGCGCGTGGCAGGACCAGTTTAGCGGAGGGGGCCAGGCATGGCGACAAGGGCAGAGGCTGAGCAGGTGTGGTGGACGGTAGGTGTGGACGGAGGCGAGACGCGACACCGCGCGGTGCTGGTCGACGAGCACGGAGAGCGGATGCGCTCGCGGTGGGTTGCAAACCGGGTGGGCGCGATCGAGGAGGCGATCGCCGAGCTGGTGCTCGGGCTGCCGGCGGGGGTGGGACTGCGGCTGGTGACCGAGGCGACCCGATCGTTGGGTGGGGTGCTGGCACAGGTGGCGACGTCGCTGGGCCTGGAGCTGTGGCAGGTCAACCCGAAGGCGCTGGCACGCTATCGGGAGGTGGAAGGGCAGCCGCGCAAGGACGACGACCGGGATGCGTGGCTGGCAGCGCGGATGTGCATGAGTGGTGTCGCGGGATGCCGGAAGGTGCTGGACCCGCGGCCGGAGGAGCGGGCGCTGAGCCGGCTGAGTCGGCTGCACGCTCAGCTCCAGGGCAAGCGCTCGGCCGCGCTGAGCCAGCTGCGGGCGCGGGTGCTGGACTTGGCGCCGGAAATGCTGAGTGAGGACTGGGAGGGGCCAGCGTTTCCTGGCAAGGGGATGCTGGCCGTCCTGACCCGGTGGCCGGCGCTCATTGGCCTGAAGTCCGCACGGGTGGCGACGATTGAGCGTCTGTTGCGGAGCTCGACCCGATGCGGGGAGCGCTGCCGAACGATGGCTGAGGCTCTCAAGGCGGCGTCGGCGCGGGTCCGCTTGAGCACGGTCGAGCGGGCGGTGGTCGCCATCGAGATGCGGGCCTTCATCGAGGAGATCTGCACCCTTGACGTCTCGCTGACTGAGGTCGATGCCGAGATCCGACGGAGCGTCGACCAGCATCCGATCGGCCGCAAGCTGTTGACCATGCCGGCGGTGGGCTACCTCACGGCAGCGGCGGATGTGGGCGAGATCCTGCCGCTGGCGCGCAACGTCGCGGAGGGTAAGGCTGCGACCTACGCGGGACTGACACCACTGTCGCGGAGTAGCGGAAAGCTCGAAGGCCGTCCGCGTTTGGCGCGCGGGGTCAACAAACACGCCCTTCGCGCCAATTACCTGTCCGCGCTGGCCGCCTTGCAGAACAGTGCGCTCGATGCGGCGTATTACCGCAAGCAGTACCAACGCCACGAAGGGCACCCCAAGCCGCACGTCGTCGCGCTTCTGGCTCTGGCCCGACAGCGCTTCAAGGTCGTCTACAAGCTGATGACCACAAACGCGGCCTACGACAAGGAAATCCTGATTGCCAGTCATCTCGACCGGGAGCGCCAAAACACGACCAACGGTACACGAGCGGCCTAGCGTATGCCCGCATCTAACGCCGCCTTACTTCACCTTGACTTCTGATAGAGGTACCTATCATGACCAGGAGTCCCGGCTGGATAACGGTGCGAGGAGCCGGGGCCGGTTGGACTCCCGGCCCCTCCGAGGTCTCGCACGCAGGCTTCCGCGCCTCCTACCTGGCGCGCAGAATCAGAATCCCGGCAACGGCCATGCACATGAGCAGGAC
>JBAUTD010000267.1:0-1635 GCA_049582045.1 Burkholderiales bacterium | reverse complement strand
GCCCACCGCTGCGCTCTTCACGCCGCTCTCGGTCGCCGCCTGCTGCGCGTTGCTGCCGCCGATCGAGGCCTTGGCGAACTGCTTGCAGGAGTAATCGTCGAGCTGGAACTGATCGAAGGTCTTGCCGCTGCCGGGCAGCACCATCACGCTCGGGCCTTCCGGCACCGTCACGCACGCCGTGAGCAGAAGCGCGGCGCCGAACGCCGCATATCTTGATTTGAGCTTCATCGTCGCCTCCAGGTCACTGCGCCGGAGGCTGGGGGCTGACCCGCTCCCACCCGCCCGGGCAATGCTTCACATACGGATAGTATGCATTCGATTCGCGGCAGAAGTACCACCAGCCCTGTGCGGCCGGGGCCTGTGCACCCTGCTCTCCCTGCTCGATGTACACCGGCGGCGACTGCGGCACCACCACGGTCGGCGGGTAGTAGTAGTACGGCGGATAGTACGGGTAAGGATGCCAGAAGAACGGGTCGCCGAAATAAAGCCCGAGATGCACCCGGCTGTGTCCGTGCCAGCGGTCGGCGAACGCCGGCGCGCTCGCCGCGGCGGCGCAAAGCGCCAGCGCCGCGACCACGATCGTCCTCAAACCTCGCATAGCAGCCTCCATCACCACGCTTGCCTACGAATATAGACCCGGCGCGCCCGAATAGTTCTGCCTCCGGGTAAAGAAATGTTGCTGTGCGCCATCCGTCGTAACATTCAGTTGCATTTTGTCAATGCGCGATCTCCTGGACGGCGATCAAATGACAGGCAGACAAAGGAGATTCCTCATGCGAACACGTTTGCTCCGCTGGCTATTCCCCTTCCTGCTGCTCGCGCTCGCGGCTCCCGCCGGGTTCGCCCAGTCCGAGCCCGCGCAGGCGCGGGTCTACTCGCAGGCCGAGCTCGACCAGATGCTGGCCCCCATCGCGCTGTATCCCGACGCGCTGCTGTCGCAGATCCTGATGGCGTCGACCTATCCGCTCGAGGTGGTCAAGGCGGCGCGCTGGTCGGACGTGCACCCCGGCCTGCAGGGCGACGACGCGGTGCGCGCGGTCGAGGGCGAGGACTGGGATCCGAGCGTGAAGTCGCTGGTCGCCTTCCCGCGCGTGCTGGCGATGATGGACGATCGGCTCGACTGGACGCAGTCGCTCGGCGAAGCCTTCCTCGAGCAGGAGCCGTACGTGATGGACACCATCCAGCGCCTGCGCGAGCGCGCGCTCGCCTCGGGCAACCTCGCCAGCAGCGACGGCATGCTGGTGGCGCAGCAAAGCGGATTGATCGTCATCGAGCCGGCCAATCCGCTGGTGGTGTACGTGCCCTATTACGACCCGCTGCTGGTCTACGGCGGCTGGTGGTGGCCGGCGTATCCGCCGGTGCGCTGGGCGCCGTGGCCCGGCTACCGCGTGCGGCCCGGAGTCTCGGTCAGCTTCTACCTCGGCGGCGGCGTGCGGATCTCGACCGGCTTTTTCTTCGGCGCCTTCGACTGGCGCGATCACCGGGTGAACATCGTGCGCCAGACCTTCTACTACCGGCCGACGACCGTGATCGAGCGCCGGCACGTGGAGGAATTGCGCCGCGGCGCGCCGGTGCGCTGGCAGCACGAAGCCGAGCACCGCAGGGGAATCTCGTACCGCAGCCCCGCGCTCAGCC
>JBAUTD010000266.1:0-8046 GCA_049582045.1 Burkholderiales bacterium | reverse complement strand
GAACCTACCGGCACATCACCGCGCCGGAGTGCCGGCAGTACCTGCTGCGCCAGGCATTCGAGGAGGCCATCCATACCCACGCCTACCAGTACATCGTCGAGTCGCTCGACCTGGAGGAGGGCGAGGTCTTCAACGCCTATCACGAAATTCCTTCGATCCGGGAAAAGGACGAGTTCCTGATCCCATTCATCGACATCCTGACCGATCCGGGGTTCAAGACCGGCACGCCGGAAACCGATCAGCAGCTGCTCAAGAGCCTGATCGTGTTCTCGTGCCTGATGGAGGGGCTGTTCTTCTACGTCGGCTTCGCCCAGATCCTGTCGCTGGGCAGGCAGAACAAGATGACCGGCGCGGCGGAGCAGTACATGTACATCCTGCGCGACGAATCCATGCACTGCAATTTCGGCATTGACATGGTCAACCAGATCAAGCTCGAGAACCCGCACCTGTGGACGCCGCAGTTCCGCGAGGAGCTGCACCAGCTGTTCCGCAAGGCGGTCGACCTGGAGTACCGCTACGCCGAAGACACGATGCCGCGCGGAGTGCTCGGACTGAATGCCCCGATGTTCAAGGAATACCTGCGCTACATCTGCAACCGGCGCTGCCAGCAGATCGGCCTCGATACGCTGTACCCGGGGGCGACCAACCCGTTTCCCTGGATGAGCGAAATGATCGACTTGAAGAAAGAGCGAAATTTCTTCGAGACCAGGGTGATCGAGTATCAGACTGGCGGCGCACTGAGCTGGGACTGATCCCGGCTTTTTTTATCGAGCAGCCAATCGCGACGGGAGATGAGCAAGATGCACCGAGTAACCGACTGCAAGGCCGAGGACGACTACAGGCTCTGGCTCAAATTCGAGGACGGCCTGGAGGGAAGCGTGTTCCTCGGCAACCTGCTCGAAATCGGCGCCTTCAGGATTTGGCGCGACGTGCGCGAGTTCGAAAAAGTGAGCGTCGACCCTGAATCGGCGACGGTGACGTGGGCGGGGGGCATCCGGCTCGACCCGGACATTCTCTATCACGACCTTGCCGCGAGGGTCGAGCGATGAAGCGCAGCAACCAAGCATTCAGTCCGTGCGGGGAAATGGTTTCCCCGGCGGTTGAATAGTCCGGGCCAGCACGGCCGGGCTTCCTTTGTAACTACTATCAAGGAGATAGTTATGGCAACGAAGAAAAAAGCGAAGAAAGCGAAGAAGCCCGCTAAGAAAAAGAAGGCTGCGAAAAAGAAGAAGAAGAAGGCGTCTAAGAAACCTGCCAAGAAGAAGAAGGCAGCGGGTAAGAAGAAAGCCAAAAAAAAGAAAAAGGCAGCCAAGAAAAAGCCTAAAAAAGCTGCCAAGAAGAAGAAAGCGGCGAAGAAACCCGCGAAACCTAAGGCCAAGCCTGCGGCCCAAATGACGTCGGTCGAAGTAGCGCCGCCGTCAACCGCTGCGACACCCGGCGCGAGAACCGCGCTGAATCCAGCAGCCGCGTGGCCGTTTCCAACCGGCTCCCGGCCGTAACCGGGAACCGATCGGGAACGTGGTGAGGGGCGAGAGCCCTTCACCTGGCCCTTGAAGCTAAGCGGACCGCCTTGGTCGTTTGGCCTTGACGGGAAGACCAAGGTTGGTCCGCGAAGCTTCCCTTGAACCCGGCCGAGGAATCGGCTGGGCTCAACCTCGCAGCGCCATTTTACCGGCCCGGTGATCCTTCCGACAAAGAAAAAGCGGTTGCGGAACAGGACGTTCGCAACGGGACGTAAAGGGATTCCAAGGTCGAGGCGAAGTTATTGACTTAACACAGTTTTTTACGTTAGTATCCGTTTCGCTGCGCTGCAGCAAGAGCCGCTGGAAGTATCCTTCCACCCATGGGCTTTCCCGGGATTGCCCCGGAGTCTGAATTTGCTTCCCCGTGAACTAATGCCTTCCAACGAGGCTCGATCACGGGCGCGGGCGACGGGGCCGGGGGGCGGCACGATGAGCAAGGAGGTGCAGGATGGAACTAGCTAGCAATATGGTGGCGGGAGGCGCAACGATGCGCATCCCCGGACTGACGGGCGTCATTCGGCTGCTTTCCCTCGCGCGCGGGGTGTTTGCGCTGATCGGCCTGAGCGTGGTGCTGGTGGTCACGGTGCCGACGTCGCGCGACGTGCTGATGCGCCAGGCCGACGCCATCGCACGCGCCAACCTATCGGTGGCCGAGAGCGCGACCCTGGCCGCGGGCACGATTCAGGTTGTCGCCCCGCCCGCAGCGTCCAAGCGGGACCAGGAAGCGGTCACGGCGTTCATCGCCAGGCGCTACCGCGTGGCCGACGAGGCCGTGGCAGGCTTCGTTTCCGCGGCCTACCGGGCCGGGCGTCAGTTCGCGGTGGACCCGCTGCTGATCCTCGCGGTGATGGCCGTCGAGTCGCGCTACAACCCAGTGGCCGAGAGCGGAGTCGGCGCGAAAGGGCTGATGCAGGTCCTTCCCAGGTTCCACCTGGATAAGCTGGAGCCGCACGGGGGCGAGGAGGCGTTGCTCGATCCCGACGTCAACATCGAGGTCGGCACCCAGATCCTGCGCGAGTACCTGCGCCGCTTCGGCCAGACCGTAACCGCCCTGCAGCAGTACGCCGGAGCGATGGACGAGCCGAACACCGAGTACGCGAACAAGGTGCTCACGGAGCGCTCGCGCCTGCAGTCGATCGTGCGCCGCGCGCACGTGAAGTCGTAGCGCGCGGCCGCAACCCGGTCAGGCGCCGGCGCAGAAGCGCGCGATGCGCTGCGCGCCCTCGCGCAGGTCCTGCATGCTGCGCGTGTATGCAAAGCGCAGGAAATGCCGGGTCTGGTTGACCCCGAAGTCGATCCCCGGGGTCGCCGCGACCCCGCCGCGCTCGAGCAGACCGAGTGCGAAGCGCTTGGCGTCCCGGTCAAGGCCTGAGCAATCGGCGTAGACGTAGAACGCGCCGTTGGGCGTGCAGGGCACCGAGAGCCCGGCGCGCCGCAGCTCGGGCACGATGAAATCGCGCCGCCGCTCGAACTCCCTGCGGCGGCCTTCGAGAATCTCCAGCGCCGGCGGCTCGAACGCCGCCAGGGCGGCGTGCTGCGCAGCCGCCGACGGGCAGATGAAGAGGTGCTGTGCGATGTTCTCGAACGCGCGCGTGGCCGGTAGCGGAAGCACCGTCCAGCCCAGCCGCCAGCCGGTCATGCAGAAGTACTTGGAGAAGCTGTTTACCAGCACCACCTCTCCGGGCAGATCGAGCGCCGTCGAAGGCGCCTCGCCGTAGACCAGCCCCTGGTAGATCTCGTCGACGATGAGCACGCCGTCGCGTTCGGCCACGAACTGCGCGATTCGACGCAGCTCATCGCGCGCGAGCAGCGTGCCGCTCGGATTGGACGGCGAGCCGATCAGCAGCCCGCGCGTCTTCTGGCCCCAGGCGCGGCGCACCGAGTCGAGCGTGGGCTGAAAGGCCGACTCGGCCCCGACCTCCACCGCCCGCGGCACGCCCTCGAAGGCGCGCACGAACTGCCGGTAGCCCGGGTAGCCGGGGTCGGGAATCAGGATCTCGTCGCCCGGATCGACGTACAGAGCGAGCACCAGCAGGAGCGCGCCGGAGGCACCCGCGGTGACCGCGATGCGCGCCGCGGGGACCGCGACCCCGTAGCGGCTGGCGTAATGCGCGGCAATCGCCTCGCGCAACTCGGGCAGCCCGAGCGCGGGCGTGTAGGCGGTCAATCCCGCGCGCAGCGCGCGCACTCCGGCTTCGACCACCTGCTCGGGTGCGGTGAAATCAGGCTCGCCGATCTCCATGTGGATCACGCGCCGCCCGGCATCCTCCAGCGCACGCGCGCGCGACTGAACCTCCATGACCTCGAACGGATGGATTTCCGCGGCACGACGTGAGGTGAGGGTGCGGGATCGAATAGCGCTACGGATTATACGGACAATCGGTTCTCCGCCGCCCTGGCGAGGGCGGAGCGCGACAGCGAGTGCGCTATAATTTTCGCCCTTCCCAGGAGCCGAACGTGGACGAGCAACTGAAAAAGAGCGCGCTCGAGTATCACCGTCTGCCGCGCCCTGGCAAGATCTCGATTCTGCCGACCAAGCAGCTCACCAACCAGCGCGATCTGGCGCTCGCCTATTCGCCCGGGGTGGCCGCGGCGTGCCTCGAGATTCAGCGCGATCCCGCCGAGGCCGTCAACCTGACCTCGCGCGCCAACCTGATCGGCGTGGTCACCAACGGCACCGCGGTGCTCGGTCTGGGCGCGATCGGCCCGCTCGCCGCCAAGCCTGTCATGGAAGGCAAGGCGGTGCTGTTCAAGAAGTTCGCCGGAATCGATTGCTTCGATATCGAGCTCAATGAGCGCGATCCCGACAAGCTGGTCGAGATCATCGCCGCCCTGGAGCCGACCTTCGGCGGGATCAACCTCGAGGACATCAAATCGCCGGAGTGCTTCGTCATCGAGCGCAAGCTGCGCGAGCGGCTCAAGATCCCGGTGTTCCACGACGACCAGCACGGCACCGCGATCATCGTCGGGGCCGCGATCCTGAACGGTCTGCGCGTGGTCGGCAAGGACCTGGACAAGGTGAAGCTCGTCACCTCTGGCGCGGGGGCCGCCGCGCTCGCCTGTCTCGACCTGCTGGTGAAGATGGGAATGCCGATCGAGAATATCACGGTGACCGACATCAAGGGCGTGGCGTACCGCGGGCGCAAAGAGGAGATGGACCCGGACAAGGCGCGCTACGCCAAGGACACGCGCGCGCGCACGCTGGCCGAGGTGATCGAGGGAGCGGACGTCTTCCTCGGCCTTTCGGCGGCAGGCGTGGTCAAGCCGGAGATGGTCAAGACGATGGCCGAGCGGCCGCTGATCCTCGCGCTCGCCAATCCGGAGCCGGAAATACGCCCGGAGCTGGCCAAGGAGGCGCGCCCGGACGCGGTCATCGCCACCGGGCGGTCCGACTATCCGAATCAGGTCAACAACGTGCTGTGCTTTCCGTTCATCTTCCGCGGCGCGCTGGACGTGGGCGCGACCAGCATCACGACGGAAATGGAGCTCGCGGCGGTACACGCGATCGCCGATCTTGCGCAGGCCGAGACCTCTGAGCAGGTCGCGCAGGCCTACGGCATCGAGTCGATCAGCTTCGGGCCCGAGTACCTGATTCCGAAGCCCTTCGACCCGCGCCTGATCGCGCGCATCGCGCCTGCGGTGGCCAAGGCGGCGATGGATTCGGGCGTCGCGACCCGGCCGCTCGCCGATCTGGACGCCTATCAGGAATCGCTTACGCAGTTCGTGTACCACTCCGGGCTGATCATGAAGCCGCTGTTCTCGGCGGCCAAGGCGGCGCCGCGACGCGTGGTCTACGCCGAGGGCGAGGACGAGCGGGTGCTGCGCGCGGTCCAGATCGTCGTCGACGAGGGGCTCGCCAATCCGGTGCTGATCGGGCGTCCGGGGGTGATCGAGCAGCGCATCGAGCGTCTGGGGCTACGCATGCGGCCCGGGCGCGAGTTCGATCTCGTCAATCCGGAGTACGACCCGCGTTACCGCGACTACTGGAGCACCTACCATCAGCTCACCGAGCGCAGGGGCGTGTCGCCGGAGTACGCGAAAATCGAGATGCGGCGCCGCAATACCCTGATCGGCGCCATGCTCATCGTCAAGGGCGAAGCGGACGCCATGCTGTGCGGCACCTTCGGCACGCACGCGCTGCATCTGCGCTACGTGGACCAGGTCATCGGGCTGCGCCCCGGCGTGACGCACTACGCCGCGATGAACGCGCTGATGCTGCCCAAGCGCATGGTCTTCATCTGCGATACCTACGTCACGCCGGATCCGGACGCGGAGCACATCGCCGAAATGACGATCCTCGCCGCGGAGGAGGTGCGCCGATTCGGCCTGACGCCCAAGGTGGCGCTGCTGTCGGCCTCCAACTTCGGCTCGGTCAGGCTGCCATCGGCGGTGAAGATGCAGAAGGCGCTCGCGATCCTGCAGGAACGCGCGCCCGAGCTCGAGGTCGAAGGGGAGATGCACGGCGACGCAGCCCTGTCGGAGGAGATCCGCCTCAAGGTCTTCCCGCGCTCGCGCCTGAAGGGCGAGGCGAACCTGCTGATCATGCCCACGCTCGATGCGTCGAACATCGCCTTCAACCTGCTCAAGACCGCCTCGGGCGACGGCGTCACGATCGGGCCGATCCTGCTCGGCGCGGCGCGAACGGTGCATATCCTCACGCCTTCCGCGACCGTGCGCCGCATCGTCAACATGACTGCGCTGACCGTGGTGGACGTAAACGCGCCGCGCGGCCAGGACCTGAGCCTGTTCTAGCGCGCAGACCCGGACCGGGCATGGCGAGCGCAGACTCCGCGGCAAACGTCGCTCCGTTTCCGGGGCATGCCCGCCCGCGTGCCGGTCTGGTGCTCACCGGCGGAGGCGCGCGCGCCGCCTACCAGGTGGGCGTGATCAAGGCGGTGCGCGACATCCTCGGCAGCCCCGCGAAGAACCCGTTCCCGATCCTTTGCGGCACCTCCGCGGGCGCGATCAACGCCGCCTTGCTCGCCGCCCAGGCCGACGACTTCAATGCCGCGGTCGCGACCCTGATCGAGCGCTGGGAGCACATGCGCTGCAGCAAGATCTACCGCACCGACAGCTGGAGCATCGTCAAGAGCGGGGCGCGCTGGCTGTCGTCGATGATGCTGGTCTCGCGCCGCAACCCCGTGTCGTTGCTGGACAACTCGCCGCTCAGGCAAACGCTGCAGGGCAGCCTGGCGTTCGAGCGAATCCAGCAGAACATTGATTCCGGCGCGCTCTACGCGGTGTGCGTCACCGCTTCCGGCTATACCTCGGGCCAGAGCGTTTCCTTCTTCCAGGGGGGCTCGGGCCTGGAGGGCTGGGAGCGCAACCAGAGGATCGGCGCCGCGGTGTCGATGCAGCTGGATTACCTGCTGGCGTCGTCGGCGCTGCCGTTCATCTTCCCGGCGGTGAAGGTGCATCGCGAGTACTTCGGCGACGGCTCGATGCGCCAGATCGCGCCGGTCAGTCCCGCGCTGCACCTCGGGGCGGACCGCGTGCTGGTGGTCGGCACCGGGCGCCAGTCGGCGGAGCAGGCGCGCGCGCGCTCCAGCATCTATCCGTCGCTGGCGCAGATCGCGGGCCATGCGCTGAACAGCATCTTCCTCGACAGCCTGATGGTCGACATCGAGCGCCTGCAACGCATCAACCGCACGCTGGAGGCGATTCCGCCCGACGCGCGCGCGAGCGCCAGCGTGCCGCTGCGGCCGATCAAGGTGCTGTTCATCGCGCCGTCGCAGCCCATCGAGCGCGTCGCGGCGCGCTTCCTGCACGAGCTTCCGCGCTCGGTGCGGTTCCTGCTGCGCCCGACCGGGGCGCTCAGCCGCTCGGGTTCGAACCTGGCGAGCTACCTGCTGTTCGAGGAGCCCTTCTGCAGGGCGCTGATCGACCTCGGATTCCAGGACACGCTCGAGCGCGAAGCCGACGTGCGGGCCTTTTTCGAGGGAACCTAGTCATGTCAAACAGCAATCCGTCCCAGGATCCATTCGAGATGTTCCGCCGCCTGTGGGGCCCGCTCGGGCTGCCCGTTCCCGGCATGGCGATGCCCACGCTCGATCCGCAGGAAGTCGAAAAGCGCATCGCCGAGCTGCGCTCGGTCGAGGGCTGGCTCACGCTCAACCTGAACATGGTGCGCTTTTCGATCCAGGGCCTCGAGCTGCAGAAATCGGCCCTCAACGCCATGCACGGCGGGGCGCAGGCGCCCGCCGCCGGCGGCGAGCAGGCGGGCGCGAACGCGATGCTGTGGCCTTGGGCAATGATGCAGCAGGCGATGACGGAGCCGAAAGCGGAACCCAAGGACGAGCCTAAGGACGAACCGAAGGAATGACCCGCTTTGCCTACGCGCACGCCGCAGGCGCCGATTGGGAGCGCTGCGTCGCCGAGTGCGCCGATCGCATCGGCCGGCCGCAGCGCGGGCTCGGGTTCGTGTATTTCACCGAGGCGCTGGCGCCGCAGGCCGAGCGCATCGTCGCGGAGCTGCGCCGGCGCACCGGGGTCGAGGACTGGGTCGGAACCGTCGGCGTGGGCG
>JBAUTD010000265.1:0-3809 GCA_049582045.1 Burkholderiales bacterium | reverse complement strand
TCCCCAGGAAGCGGCTGGCGAGCACGCCGCGAGACGCCGCGTCGCGTGGCGCCGGCGCGGCCTCCCGATAGTTGGTCACCGCCGCGAACCTGCCTCTGCGCGTGACACCGAGCCATGTCCCCATCCCCTCGAGGTCGCGCCCGGCGAGGATCTCCGGCCGATCCTCCCAGAAGCGAGCGGCCATCGTAGGCCTGGCATGGAACTCGTCGCGATTGGCGGCGACGATCAGGGGAAAATCCGGATGCGACTTCCAGGCAAGAACGATCAGGCACATGGCTCAGTCGACCGCGACGAAAACCTCGACCCGGCGCGCCGCCCCAGGCGCCAGATAGCGCTCGATTCGCAGCCTGTCGCACTCGCGCGCGAGCAAGGCTTCGAAGCGAGGCACGTCCTGAACACCCGCGTAGACTTCCATATACGTCGTAGGATCGTCGCGCCTTCTCTGCCAGTAACCCCGAACTCCGCTCGCGCGCTGGATGGTGGTGAACAGCTGCTCCACCACCTCTCGCAGGTCCCGCCATCGATCGGGATCCGCCTTGTAGTAGACGTAGATGCTCGCGGGACTCAATTTGCGTAGGGCAGGGGCAGAATGTCGATCGCCGGACCTGCCGGGGCAACCCGGATCGCGGTGCGCTCCTCGACCGAGGCGATCGGCACGACGGCGAGCAGTTCCGTGCAATCGCCCGCGCTTGCGACGTTCACGACGGTGCCGCTCGCCTGCCCAGGCATATCGTCGCTGTAAAGCTCGCTCCCCGGGCGGGCGTCGACCTGGGCGCCGACTCGGCCGCGGATCATGCGCCGCTTGATCTGCCCGCGGTATTGCGCGCGCGCGACTATTTCCTGTCCGGGATAGCAACCCTTCTTGAAATCGACTCCGCCCACCGCCTCGAAGTTCAACATTTGCGGGACGAAGAGATCCTGAGTCGCCTGCTCGATCTGTGCGCGTCCGGCCCGGATATCGAGCAGCGTCCATTCCTCTTCTGCCTGGAGCTCGGCCCCCAAGCCGCTTTCGATCTGGTCGACCTGCGCCGGCGGGGCGACGATCAGGACCCGGTCCCGCTCCACGCGCACCGCCGTCAATTCCCCGACATTCGCCACTGCCATGGGTGAATCGCCGAGCCCGACGCCGAGCTCCGCGAGACGAGCGACGGCGTGTGCCCCCCAAACGCCGAGTTGCGAATAGCGCTGCCCGACATCCGATATGTTCACCTTGGCCCGCAACACGAACATTCCGAGCCGCTTTGCCACGGGCAGCGCGAGATCCGCAGCAAGTTGCAGCAGGAAACCGTCCGGGCGCGGAATCACGATAAAGCTGGCGAGCATGCGGCCTTTGGCGGAGCACCAGCCGGCCAATTGCGCCAGATTCACGGGAAGATGCTCGATATCGGTCGTGAGCTGCGCATGCAGGAAGCTGCGCGCGTCGTCGCCGGCGATCGACAGGAGGCCGAAGCGTCGAAGCCGTGTTGCGCGCAGCGTTGCGCGATCTGCCGTGGTCGAGTCCATGCCTGAGGAGCAGCTGCTCGTTCCGTCGTAAAATGTTGATTTTACCCGTGTCAGCGTACGCGGCCGACGGCGATTCCGTTGCGTTCCCTGGTCAAACGCCTTTTGGTACTGCTCGTCGCGACCGGCCTGGGCAGCGGCATCTATGCTGCCTGGTATGTCAGGACGCCGGTTGCGCTCGAAAAGCTCCCGCTCGAATTCGACATTGCGCCCGGCGTGGGGTTGCGTGGGGCGATCCGCAGACTCACGGCGGCCGGAGTACAGGTTGGCGCCTTGCGGTTCGAGCTTCTGGCCCGGGTCCTCGGACGCGCGCAGGACATCAAGGCCGGCAGCTACGAGCTCGTACGGCCGGTCACGCCGCTCGAACTGCTGGGCAAGCTGACGCGCGGCGACGTCACGCAGGCCGAGGTAAAGCTGATCGAGGGTTGGACTTTCCGCCAGTTTAGGCTCGCCCTCGATGAGAGCCCGTACCTCAGGCACGATACGAAGGGTATGGACAACGCGCAGATCATGGCGCAGATCGGGGCGTCGGAATCCGAGCCCGAAGGGTTGTTCTTCCCCGATACATACTTGTTTGCCAAGGGCTCTGCCGATCTCGCCGTCCTGCGCCGTTCGTATCGCGCAATGCAGCGCCACCTCGCGCAGGAATGGGCGGCACGTGACGCGAATGTTCCGTATCGCACTTCCTACGAAGCGCTCATCATGGCTTCGATCATCGAGAAGGAAACCGGTCGGCCCGCAGACCGCGATCTCATTGGGGGCGTGCTGGTCAACCGCCTGCGCATAGGCATGCGACTGCAGGCGGATCCCACGGTAATCTACGGCCTCGGGGCGAGCTTCGACGGTAATCTGACAAAAGCCCACCTGCAGCAGGACGGCCCTTACAACACCTACACCCGCGCCGGGCTCCCGCCGACGCCGATCGACATGCCGAGCCTGGCCTCCCTTCGCGCAGCGCTCAAGCCGGCCAAGACGGATGCCCTCTACTATGTATCCCGCGGCGACGGATCGAGCGAATTCTCCCGTACGCTGAACGATCACAATCGCGCCGTGACAAAATATCAGCTTTCCAACCGGCGCAAGCGCGACTGAGGGCGGCAAGGCGAGCGCATGAGCGAACCCGGGAAGTTGATCACCCTGGAAGGCGTCGATGGCGCCGGCAAGTCGACCCATATCGAGTTCATCGCGGACCGCCTGCGTACGCAAGGCAGGACGGTGCTGGTGACGCGCGAACCGGGCGGAACCGCCTTGGCGGAGAAGTTGCGCGAGATCGTACTGAACGAATCGATGGACGCGCTGGCCGAAACGCTGCTCATGTTCGCGGCGCGCGCGGACCACGTTCGGCAACTCATCCGGCCTGCCCTCGAGGCCGGGAGCTGGGTCGTATGCGACCGCTTCAGCGACGCGACCGCCGCCTATCAGGGGGCCGGAAAAGGGGTTCCGATGGACTTGATCCAGCAGCTTGCCGAGGCGACGCATCCAGGCTTGCGTCCGGACAGAACCCTGGTTTTCGACTGCCCTTACGATGTCGCCCGGCAGCGCCTGAACGCAACCGGGCGGCGGCTCGACCGCTTCGAGCGGGAAGACCGGCAGTTCTTCGAGCGGGTGCGTGAAGCCTATCTTGCGCGCAGCGCGGCGGAGCCCGGGCGAATCCGACTGATCGATGCTTCGATGAGCTTGGCAGAAATTCAGAATAAACTGGAAGATAGCATTTTATTTACTTGATAAATAAAGTGATTAACGAATGGAATAAAGGTATCTGGAACGAGTTGGCGAGACTGGCCGAGCGGCTCCCGCACGCATTGTTGATTCACGGGCCGGTCGGGGTCGGCAAGCGCGCGCTCGCCGAGCATCTTGCCCAGTTTCTGCTTTGCGAGGGCCCGGGGAGCGGGCGTCCATGCGGCCGCTGCGACGGCTGTCGCTGGTTCGTCGCCGGCAATCATCCTGACGTGCGCTGGCTCGAGCCGGAGGCGATCGCCAAGGCCGCGGCGACCGAAGGCGAGGAGGAAGATCGCGCAACGACCCGGGCGGCGAAACCGAGCCTCGAGATCAAGGTGGAACAGGTTCGTGCACTGGCGGACTTTCTCAATGTCGGTTCGCATCGAGGGCGGCAGCGGATCGCGCTCGTCCATCCGGCGGAGGACATGAACCTGCACGCCGCAAATTCGCTCCTGAAAAGCCTTGAGGAACCACCTCCGGGAGCGGTCTTCGTGCTCGTATCTCACCGCCCGGCGCGGCTGCTTCCGACCATCCGGAGCCGATGCTTTGCGCTGCCGGTGGGCCTGCCTGAGCGTGCGGCGGCCGAAGCC
>JBAUTD010000264.1:0-1608 GCA_049582045.1 Burkholderiales bacterium | reverse complement strand
CGGCTGCACGCGCAGCGAGATCGCCGATTCCGCGCTCGCGATCGACGGTGCCCCCGTCTACCCCGGCACCTGCCGCGGCGGTCTCGCCCCGGGACGCCATGCGCGTGCCACGCGCGTGCGCACCGCGAGCGAGCCGATCCGCTTCGCCGACCGGGTGCAGGGCGAAGTCGCGCAGTCGGTCGGGCGAGAGATCGGCGATTTCGTCTTGTGCCGCGCCGACGCCGTGATCGCCTACCAGCTGGCGGTCGTGGTCGACGACGCAGAGCAGGGCATCACCGACGTGGTGCGCGGCGCGGATCTGCTCGATTCCACCGCGCGCCAGATCTGGCTGCAGCGGCTGCTGGGCTACCCCACCCCTCGCTACCTGCACCTGCCGGCGGCAGTGAACGCGAGGGGCGAGAAGCTGAGCAAGCAGACCGGCGCTCCGGCCGTGGACGCCGCGCATCCGCTGCGCGAGCTCGCGCGCGCGCTGGCGTTCCTTGGCCAGCCGGTGGCCGAAGCAGGGAGCGCGCACGAAATGCTGCAGCGGGCGCTCGAGCGCTGGGACGCATCGCTCATCCCACGCGTGCGCGCTGCGGCAGAACCACCGTGAGCAGCGAGCCGAGCACGAGCGCAAGGGCTACGTATTCGGCCCAGCTCGGGCGCTCGCCGAGGAAGACCATGCCCGAGAACACGCCCAAGACCGGGATCATCAGCATGCTGAGCGACGACACCGCAACGGGAACGGTGGTCGCAATCCGGATCCACGCCCACTGCGCGAACGCAAAAGCGATCAGGACGTTGTAGAGCACGCCGAGCGCCGGCCACAGGCCGATCGACGCGAGGCGTCCGGGGTCCTCGAGCAGGAAGGTGCCGGCGAAGATCGGGACGCCGCCGAGAAGCATCATCCAGGCGGTATAGGGGGCCGGGGGCAGCGCCACCGGGTAGCGCCTCTGCAGCACGGTTCCCAACGCCCAGGACAACGCCGCCGCCAGTACCAGGAGCGAGCCGAGCGGTGCCGCACGCAGTCCCGCCGCGCCTTCGCCGATCAGCAGCGCCATGCCCGCCATGCCGAGCACGAGCCCGGTCAGCTTGCGGCCATTGATGCGCTCCCCGAGCAGCCAGGCCGACAGCGGGATCGCCCACGCCGGCATGGTGTAGGCGAGGATCGCGGCGCGGCCCGAAGGAATCATGGTCATGCCGAACACCACCAGCGCGTTCCAGCACGTGACGTTGAAGAATGCGAGCAAGGCAAGTCGCGGCCACTGTCCCTTGGGCACCGCAAGCGATTGCCCGCCTGCGCGGGCCACGCCGAAAAGCACCGCGCAGCCCACCGCCAGGCACAGAGTACGGAAAGTCAACGGCGAAACACCGCCCAGCGCGACCTTGATCGCGGTCCAGTTGAACCCCCAGGCGAGCGTCAATCCGGCGAGCGTCCACCACAGCCTGCGCGGCAGATGGCCGGCTTCGGGCAAACGGGCGTCCAAGCTCAAAGCGCGGCCGCGCCCGCACGCAGGAGCGCGAGAAAGCCGCGCGCGATTGCGCGCGGAGAGTCCTTGCCCGGCCGATACCAGCTCGGCACCCAGTTCAGCGCGCCGAGCAGGAGCAGCCGCAGGTGATCGCGCCGCG
>JBAUTD010000263.1:0-1741 GCA_049582045.1 Burkholderiales bacterium | reverse complement strand
GCGGGGTCCCAGTCGTAGGGCTTCGCGCCCGCCGGCACCGGCGTCTGGTCGATCGGCGGCGCGAGCCAGGTCTCGCTGAACTGCGGCCGCGGGAACGGCTGCTGCGAAGTGGCGAGCCCCGCGTCGGTGAGCACCACCACCACCATGTTGAAGGTCTCGGCGATCTTGCGCGCCGTGATGACCGAGTAGAAGCAGTCCTCGATCGTGCTCGCGGCCATGACCACCTTGGGCGCGTCGCCGTGGCTGCCGAAGATCGCGCTCAGCAGGTCGCCCTGCTCGGCCTTGGTCGGCTGCCCGGTGCTCGGGCCGCCTCGCTGCACGTTGATCACCACCAGCGGGATCTCGCCCATCACCGCGAGGCCGATGCCCTCCTGCTTGAGCGAATAGCCCGGGCCGGAGGTGATCGTGACCGCGCACTTGCCGGCGTAGGAGGCGCC
Organism: Burkholderiales bacterium; assembly: GCA_049582045.1. Classification (GTDB taxonomy): domain Bacteria; phylum Pseudomonadota; class Gammaproteobacteria; order Burkholderiales; family SG8-39; genus DAHVFK01. The sequence continues at coordinate 1,304 of JBAUTD010000263.1, read as the reverse complement.
GATGGCGAACGCGCAGGCGGCGATCTCGTCCTCGGCCTGGTGCACGATGCCGCCCACCTTCTCGAACACGTCGGACAGGTAGTGCGACGCCGAGGTGGCCGGCGTGATCGGGTACATGGCGCAGATCTCCATTCCCGAGGCGAGCACCCCGAGCGCGAGCGCGGTGTTGCCGTTGACCACGATCTGCGGCACGGTGGAGCGGGTCGCGGGAATGCGGTACTTGAACTCCAGGTTGGCCTCGGCCCAGGCGTGGCCCGCGTCGAGCAGCTTGACGTTGGCGTCGATCACGCTCTTTTCCTTCTTGCCGAAGGTGAGCGCGATCTGCTCGCGCGCGAGCGCGAGCTCCAGGCTGTAGATGCTGCACAGCATGCCCAGCGCGAACATGTTCTTGCCGCGCCGCGCGTCGTTGACCAGCGCGAGACATTCGCGCTCCATCGGCACTTCGATCACCTTGTAGCCGGCCGCGACCAGCCTGTCGTACGCCTCTTTGTAGGAGGCGGCGATCGCGGGGTCCTTGTGGCTGCGCCACATGTTCTCGAGCAGGATGGTGCAGCCGGGCTTGAGCTCGCGGTCGCGCACCCGCCCGAGCAGCACCTGCTCGTTGAACGCGATCACGAGGTCGGTCTCGTCGCCGCCGTTGGTGATGCGGCCCGCGCCGATGCGGATCCGGTTGCCGCTCGCGCCCGCGACGCTGCGCGCGGGCGGGCGTATCTCGGCCGGGATGATCTCGACCGTCCAGATGCCGTTGCCCATCCTGGCGGCGATCGAGCCGAGCGACTGGCCGCAGCGCTGCGCACCTTCGCCGGAGTCGCTGATGATCTCCACGATGTGCTCCTTGAGGGTCACCACCGGCTTTTGCGCCTGCAGGGTCATTGTCGTATCGTTCATGGTCAAGGTCTCTATCCGACGCGGATGCGCGCGAAGTTGCGTTCCGCCGCGTCGAATCCGAACATGCGGCCCGTGGCGCCGCGGCCGTCGATCGCGTAGGGGCGCTCGGGATCGCGGATCCCGAGATAGGCTTTCATGCTGCGCGCGGCCTTGCGCCCGGCGCCCATCGCCTCGATCACGGTCGCCGCGCCGGTCACGATGTCGCCGCCGGCGTAGACGCCGGCCACCGAGGTCGCGAGCTCGGCGTCGGTCTCGATGTAGCCGCGCTTGTTCAGTTTCAGGCTCGAGGTCTGGCCCATGATCGGGTTGGCGTTGGTGCCGATCGCGAACACCACCAGGTCGCACTCGAAGTCGTGCTCGCTGCCCGCCACCGGGACCGGGCGGCGCCGGCCGGAGTCGTCGGGCGCGCCGAGCTC
>JBAUTD010000262.1:0-3165 GCA_049582045.1 Burkholderiales bacterium | reverse complement strand
GAGCTCGCGCACGCACGATGTCGGCGTAATCCGCGACGGCGAGGGCGGCGAGCGCTGGTTCGCCAACGGCATGGACGTCGGCTTCGGCGCGCACGTGGCGCGCAACATCGCGCAGGTGCCGCGCTGGGTCACGGGCCTGGGCGCCTACCTGGCCGCGATCGCGCAGACCATGCTGCGCTACCCGACGCTAGAGCTGCGGCTGCAGTTCGACGAGGGCGAGCCGTTCGCGCACCGCTCGACCATCACCGCGATCATGAACGGGCGCTGCTTCGGCGGCAGCTTCTGGGCCTGCCCCGAGGCCCGCGCCGACGACGGCCTGCTCGACGTGCTGCTGGCCGACGTGGTGAGCCGGGCGCAGATCCTGCGCCTGGTGCCCAAGCTGATGCGCGGCACGCACGTCGCCGAGCCTGTCCTGCGCATGTTGCGCGCGCGGCGCGTGGTGATCGAGTCCGACGCGCCGCTGGTGCTCGAGGCCGACGGCGAGCTGCCGGCGCTCGCCGGGCGGCGGCTCGAGATCGAGGTGGTCCCGGGCGCGCTGCGCGTGCTGGCGTAGCGCGGGTGCGTGCTATCATCGCGCGCGCATGCTGATCCAGATTCCTAACGTTCTCACCAAGGACGAAGTCGACTTTGCGCTGCGCGAGCTGAAGCAGGGTGCGTACGAGGACGGGAAAGTCAGCGCGGGCGAGATCGCGGGCCAGGTCAAGCAGAACCTGCAGCTCAAGCGCGATGCCGAGGCGATGAAGAAGATCGCGCCGATGCTGCTCGCCGCGCTGAAACGCAACGCGGAATTCCAGGCGGCGGCGCTGCCGCTCAAGATCCGCGACCCTCTGCTGAACCGCTACGACGTCGGCATGACCTACGGCCTGCACGTGGACAACGCCCTGATGGGCGAGCCGGCCACGATCCGCAGCGACGTCTCTGCGACGCTGTTCCTGAGCGCCCCGCAGGACTACGACGGCGGCGAGCTGGTGATCCAGGAAATCAGCGCCCAGCGCCGCATCAAGCTGCCGGCGGGCTGCATGGTGTTGTACGCCTCGACCAACTCGCACCGGGTCGAGCCGGTGACGCGCGGCACGCGGCTGGCGGGAATTTTCTGGGTCCAGAGCATGGTGCGCGACGAGACGCGGCGCGACATCCTGTTCGACCTGAACCAGATCATGGATTCGGTCGACAAGAAGATCGACCCCGCCGAGAAGATGGCGCTCGCTTCCATCTACCACAACCTGCTGCGGCAGTGGTGCGAGACCTGAGCGCGGCGCGCCGGAGCGCGCGGGACTAGAACGAGCGCGGCAGGCCGAGCACGTGCTCGGCGACGTAGGACAGGATCAGATTGGTCGAGATCGGGGCGACGAGGTAGAGCCGCGTCTCGCGGAACTTGCGCTCGATATCGTACTCGGCGGCGAAGCCGAACCCGCCATGGGTCTGCAGGCAGACGTTGGCCGCTTCCCAGGAGGCCTTGGCGCACAGGTGCTTGGCCATGTTGGCCTCGGCGCCGCAGTGCTTCTTGGCGTCGAACAGAGCGGCGGCCTTGTAGCGCATCAGGTTCGCGGCCTCGATCGACATGTAGGCCTCGGCGATCGGAAACTGAATGCCCTGGTTCTGGCCGATCGGCCGGCCGAACACGACCCGGTCCTTGGCGTAGGCGGTGGCGCGCTCGGTGAACCAGTAGCCGTCGCCGATGCACTCGGCGGCGATCAGGATCCTCTCGGCGTTGAGGCCGTCGAGGATGTAGCGAAAGCCCTTGCCTTCCTCGCCGATCAGGTTCTCGGCCGGGACCTCGAGGTTGTCGAGGAACACCTCGTTGGTCTCGTGATTCACCATGTTGCGGATCGGGCGCATCGTGAGGCCCTTGCCGAGCGCCTCGCGCTTGTCGACGATGAACACCGACATGCCGTCGGATTTCTTCTTCACCTCGGCGAGCGGCGTGGTGCGCGCCAGCAACAGCATCAGCTCCGAGTGCTGCAGGCGCGAGGTCCAGACCTTCTGCCCATTGACCACGTAGCGGTCGCCCTTCCTGACCGCGGTGGTCTTGATTGTGGTGGTGTCGGTGCCGGCGGTCGGCTCGGTCACGCCCATCGCCTGCAGCCGCAGCTCGCCGCTCGCGATCTTGGGCATGTACTTCTTCTTCTGCTCGGGCGAGCCGTTCCTGAGCAGGGTGTTCATGTTGTACATCTGGCCGTGGCAGCAGCCGGCGTTGCCGCCCGACCGCGTGATCTCCTCCATGATCACGCTCGCCTCGGTGAGCGACAGGCCCGAGCCGCCGAACTCCTCGGGGATCAGGGCCGACATCCAGCCCGCCTTGGTGAGCGCGTCGACGAAGGCCTCGGGATAGGCGCGCGCCTCGTCGATCTTCTGCCAGTAGGCCGAGTCGTACTGGTTGCACAGTGCGCGCACCGCGTCGCGCAGGTCGTTATGGCCTTCCTGTCCCAGGTTCATGATCGCATCCTAAACGTAGCCCGGCCCTTCGATGGCCGGATGTTGCGCCAGAAATTCCTCGTTCACCTCGAGCCCGATTCCCGGCGCCTCGAGCGGCCAGACCCTGCCGTCCTTGTCGATCTCGCCCGGGTTGGCGACCAGCTCGTCGCGGAACTTGTTGCCGCGCGAGACGTCGCCCTCGAAATAGCCGCCGTTGTCGATCGCGGCCAGGAAGTGGATCGTCGCGGCGTGGTTCAGGCCCGTCATCGAGCTATGCGGGTGGATCGGCAGTTTGTACGCCGAGGCCATGGCGGCGATCCTGAGCGCCTCGGTGATCCCGCCGCATTTCGACAGGTCGGGCTGCAGGATCGTGATCGCGCCGTCCTCGATCACGCGGTTGAACTCGAACCGGGTGTAGTGATTCTCGCCCGCGGCGAGCGGAGTGCGGCCGAAGCCGCGCGCCTCGCGATAGCTGCGGTAGTCGTGGGCGGGGAAGGGCTCCTCGAGCCAGCCGATCGCCAGCTCGTCCATCGCCGGCATCACCCGCCGCACGTCGTCGACCGAATAGCCGATATTGGCGTCGGTCAGGATCTCGAGCCGCGGGCCGAACGCGGCGCGGATCGCGCGCATGCGCTCGATGTCGCGCGCCGGGGCGTCGCCCACCCGCAGCTTCACCGCCTTGTAGCCCTTGTCGAGGCTCGCGCGCGCCTCCTCGACGAGCTCCTCGGGCGGCTGGTAGCCGAGCGACAC
>JBAUTD010000261.1:0-1896 GCA_049582045.1 Burkholderiales bacterium | reverse complement strand
ATCCACAACAGCCGTGCGCGCCGCAGCCCGCCCCCGGCCGCGAAGCCGGCGAGCGAGACGGCGAGCAGAACGACGAAAGCGACGGCGAAACTCGGCATTGCGCCTCCTTCTATTGGAAATCCCAGCGGTAGCCGCCGTAGGTGTACCAGCGCACGGTGTGCACCTCGCGCAGCGGGCCGGTGTCGCCGTACCACTCTTCGCCTGCCTGCAGCTCGAGGTGCACATTCCGGCTGAGGTTGTAGACCGCACGCAGCGAAGGCGCCGCGCGCGTCTGGCGCTGCGACTGGTCGTCGCGCTGCACGTAATAGACGATGGTGGTATCGAGGCGCCAGCTGTTGAGCGGCAGCACGTAGGTCACATTCGCCGCGAGGCCGTTGTAGGTCGGGGCGACGATCAGGCTCAGGTTCGACACCAGCGTGTCGTTGGCGCGCCACAAGCTGTTGCCGAGCGCCTGTGCCGAGAGCACGTGGCTGGTCCCGCTGCCGGGCGCGGCGGGAAGAATGCCGCTCGCATCGGTGCCGGTGACGTTCGCGGCGCGGTAGTCGGAGCCCAGCTGCCAGTGCTTGCTCACCGGATGCGTGAACCCGATGCCGAACAGGTATGAGTCGCTGGTGAGCTTGAGCGCCTCGCTGCGCAGCCCCGCGACGCCGAGGTTCGTGACCGAGTCAAAGAAGAGCTGCCTGAAATCGAGCGTCGGCTGGGTCGGGTCGAGCGAGATCTGGCCCGGCAGCGCGGTGATCAGGCTGAGCGGAGGTGACTTGCGTACGTCGAGATTCGCGAAGTAGTTGGTGCCCGTATCGGAGCGCCAGTTCGACTGCACCATGAGGATGTTGAGCTGCTTGAAATTGAGGTCGTAATCGACCGTGCCGTACAGCGTCGCGTGCGGGTCGAAATAGCGCAACTCGGCGCCGACCGCGCGGCGGTCCTCATAGCCTTCCAGCTTCTGCTGGATCACGTAGCCCGACAGTCCCAGCCGCCCCGGCGGCGGTGCGTAGTCGACGCTCGCGCCGTAGAAGCTGCGATGGAACGGAGTGTTCCATTCGACCGGAACGCCCCCGACGACATTCAGGCGCCAGGTCGGCCCGAGCTTGTAGCCGAGATTCGCACCGTCGAAGCGCCCGAACACGCCGCCGCCCGTGCCGATCTGGCGCCCCACGCGGTAGAAAAGGCCCAACGGCTTGTGCGTCTGCTCGACGTAGGCCGAGTTCAGCCGGTTGTAGGAGGATTGCCCCTGCAGAAAGTTGCGCGTGTCGGCGTCTCGGAAGACGATGCGCGTGTCGGTGTTGGCGTCTGCCCGACGGCCCTGTACGTCGATGGTGGAGATGAGCGCGTTCTGGTCGGTGAGCGAGAGGGTGTCGCGGTTGAACACCAGCTGGCCCGGCGGCGGCGGCGTGATCGTCTCGATCTGCGATTTACCCGTGTAGTAGTACTGCGATACGCTGCCGAACGTCGTCCAGGTCGGCGGCGGCAGCGGCCGTCCGTCCGGCCCACGGCCCGATTCCGCACGGGCAACCGTCTTGCCGAGATTAGCGAGCCGCTCCTTCACCTGCGCCACGTGCTTGCCCCGCGGATAAGTGCGCAGATAGAGCTCGTATTCGAGCTTCGCCTTGCTCAGCTCGCCGCTTTGCTCGCGCGCTTGGCCCATCAGCGCCTGCGCGTCCTCGGTCTGGCTGTTTGCCGGTAGGCTGAGCACCTGGTTGAGCCGCTCGGCAGCGACCACACCCTTGCGCGTGGAGATCGCGAGGCGCGCCGCGTCCATCCATTCCTTCGCGCGCTGCTCGACCTCCGCTGGCGATAGCGGCGTGATCTTCGGCATTGCCTTGGTCGTGGCAGGTAATTGCGCCGGCGCAGGCGCCGGAACAGGCGCTGGGGCCGGGGCCGGGGTCGGCGCCGGGG
>JBAUTD010000260.1:0-2637 GCA_049582045.1 Burkholderiales bacterium | reverse complement strand
TCGTCGCTGCCGCCGTCGACCACGATCACCTCGTGGCCGCGCGCGCGCAGCGGCTTGAGCGCCTGCAGCGCGCGGACGATCCCCTCGGCCTCGTTCAGTACTGGAACGACAATCGTTATCCGCCGCGCATCCATCCGTGGAATCTCTCGACCGCACGCAGCAGCCCCTGCGGTGCGTGCGCCTTCTTCCATACGCCCGCGGCGTACTTGTTCGCCTCGGCGAGGGTCGGGTAGATGTGGATGGTACCGAGGATCTTGTTCAGCCCGAGGCCGTGGCGCATCGCTGCGACGAACTCCGCGATCAGGTCGCCGGCATGCGCGCCGACGATCGTTACGCCCAGGATGCGGTCCTTGCCCGGGACGGTCAGCACTTTGACCACGCCGTGCGCCTCCTCGTCCGCGATCGCCCGGTCGAGATCGTCGATGCCGTAGGTCGAAACCTCGTAGCGCACGCCGCGCTCCTTGGCCTCGGTCTCATTCAGTCCGACGCGTGCCACCTCCGGGTCGGTGAAAGTGGCCCATGGAATCACCGTGTAATCGGCGCGGAACTTCCACAGCCCGCCGAACAGGGCGTTCACCGCCGCGTACCAGGCCTGGTGCGCCGCGGTGTGGGTGAACTGGTACGGCCCGGCAACGTCGCCGCAGGCGTAGATGTTCGGGTAGAGCGTCTGCAGGAACTCATTGGTCTGGACCGTGCGCTGCCGGGTGACGGGCACGCCCAGCGCCTCGAGCCCGTAGCCCTCGGTGTTCGCCACCCGCCCCACGGCGCACAGCAGCGCGTCGAATGCGATGCGCGCCTCGCCGCCGGCATGCTCTACGAGCATGAATTTCTCGCCGTTCCCGATCCCGAACGACTTCGCCTTGTGCCCGACCAGGACCTCGATGCCCTCCTCGCGGAACTTATTCATCACCATCTCGGAGATCTCGGGATCCTCGCGCATCATGATGCGCGGCAGCATCTCGACCTGCGTCACCTTGGCCCCGAAGCGCGCGAAACACTGCGCGAGTTCGCAGCCGATCGGCCCGCCGCCGAGCACCACCAGCCGGCGCGGCAGCTCGCGCAGCCCCCATATCGTGTCCGAGGTAAAGCAGCCGACCTGGTCGATACCGGGAATCGGCGGCACGAACGGGCGCGCGCCGGCGGCGATCACGATCGCGCGCGCGCTGAGGCGGCGCGTGCCGCCACCCGCGAGCTTCACCTCCACTTCCCAGGGCGAGACGATATTCGCCTCGCCCTGAAGACATTCGACGCCCAGCTCGGTGTAGCGCGCCGCGGAGTCGTGCGGCTCGACAGCCCGCACCACGCGCTGCACGCGCTCCATCACGTCGGCGAAGTCGAACTCGACGCTCGCGGACTTCAGGCCGTATTGCGGCGCGCGCCGAATCTCGGCCAGCACTCGCGCCGACTTGATAAGCGCCTTGGACGGCACGCAGCCGGTGTTCAGGCAATCGCCGCCCATGCGCTGCTTCTCGATCAGGGTCACCCTGGCGCGCACCGCGGCGGCAATATACGCGCTGACCAGGCCCGCCGATCCTGCGCCGATCACCACCAGATTGCGTTCGAAGCGCGCCGGGCGCTTCCAGCGCGCGTACACGCGCCGCGCCTTGGCCAGCTCGAGCGCCTTCTTGGCCAGCAGCGGGAAGACTCCGAGCAGCACGAACGCGCCGAGCAGCCCCGGCGAGAGGATTCCCGCAGACGAATCAATCGCCGCCAGCTGGGTGCCGGCGTTCACGTATACGATCGTCCCGGCCAGCATGCCGAGCTGGCTCACCCAGTAGAAAGTCGGCGCGCGCATCGGCGTGAGGCCCATCGCCAGGTTGATGACGAAGAACGGCACCGCCGGGATCAGGCGCAGGGTGAACAGATAAAACGCGCCCTCGCGCTCGACGCCCTCGTTGAGCGCGCGCAGCGCGTGGCCGAAGCGCCGCTGTACCCAGTCGCGCAGCAGGAAGCGGCTGGCGAGGAACGCCAGCGTCGCGCCGATGCTCGAGGCGAACGACACGATCACGGTGCCCCCCGCGAGGCCGAAGATCGCGCCCGCAATGAGCGTCATGAGCGCCGCGCCGGGCAACGACAGGCCGGTAACGGCGACGTACACGACGAAAAAGCCGAGCGCGGTCTGCCAGACGTGCGAGGCGTAGTACTCGAGCAGCGCGCCCTGCTCCGCCTTGACGGTCTCGAAGCTCAGGTAGCGCTGTCCCCCGGCGGCGAAGAACGCCGCCACCAGGCCGACGATGACGAGTGCGAGCGCGAGGCGGGAGCCTCTCACGTCACCGGCTCGCCGAGGCGCAGCGCCTGCTCCGCCGCGTAGCGCGGGCCGTGCGCGATGCGCTGGTAATACGAACGGTGGGCGTCGGACCCGGCCGGCCACTGCGCGAGGAACGAGCGCTCCCAGGCGGACGCATCGTACTCGAGCGCCATCGCCTCGACCCACAGCCCGCCGACACGCGCCCCGTACAGCGCCCCGGCGCCCCGCCGGACCGAGATTCGCGTCGCCAGGCCGAAGCGCGTGCCGGTGAAGTTCGGCATCCCGGCGGCGCCGTTGTTGATCACCGCGCACTCCGCGTCCAGAAGCTGCAGCACGGGCAGGCAGCTGTGGCTCGATGCGAACACACGCACGCCGGCGCGCGCGCAGGC
>JBAUTD010000259.1:0-4239 GCA_049582045.1 Burkholderiales bacterium | reverse complement strand
GCTGTCGGCCGGGTCCACGCGCATCGAGTAGCGCAGCGTCTCGCCGCCCAGCTCGATCGAGCGTTCCTGCGCGTGGGCGGTCGCGGCCAGACAGCAGAAAAGCAAAACCGGGGTCAGACCCCATTTTCCCGAAAACGAAAATGGGGTCAGACCCCAATCGCGATTACTACGCCGCGGCACGCTCCTCGGCTCCGCCGGCACGGTAGCGGGCGAGCAGCTGGTCGGTCTTGGCGCGCGCAGCGTCGATGCTTTTCTGCTTGATGTGGCCGTAGCCGCGGATGTCCTCGGGGATCGAGGCGATCTGGACCGCCAGGCCGTGGTTCTGCGCCGACAGGCCCGCGAGCAGCGTCTCGACGGTGCGCTCGTACTCGCCGATCAGCGCACGCTCGGTGCGGCGCTCCTCGGTGCGCCCGAACACGTCGAGCGCGCCGCCACGCAGGCCCTTCATGCGCGCGAGGACCTTGAACAGGCCCATGACCCAGGGCCCGAAGCGCATCTTCTTCGGCTCGCCGGTGCGCGGGTCGGGCTTGGCGACGAGCGGCGGCGCGAGATGGAAGTGGATCTTGTAGTCGCCCTCGAACATGCCGGCCACGCGCCTGGCGAAATCGCCGCTCGCGTACAGGCGCGCGACCTCGTACTCGTCCTTGTAGGCCAGAAGTTTGGCGTAGTAGCGCGCCACCGCCTCGGCGAGCTTGGTCGACGCGGCGCCGAGCTTTTCGCCCTCGGCCTTCCTGACCCGTTCGACGAGCGCCTTGTAGCGCGCCGCGTACCCGGCGTTCTGGTAGTCGGTCAGCAGCTTGACGCGGCGCTCGAGCAGCTCGTCCAGGTTGCGCGAGAAGTGCTCGCCGATCGGAATCACCTCGGCCGGGGTGGCCGCGCGCCGCACGCGCTCGAGGTCGACCGCGGCGCGGCGGCCCCAGGTGAAGCTCGCGACGTTGAACTCGACCGCGATGCCGTTCAGCTGGATCGCGCGCACGATCGCGGAAGCCGACAGCGGCACCCAGCCCTTCTGGTAGGCGTAGCCGAGCATGAACATGTTGGTCGCGATCGAGTCGCCCATCAGGCCGGTGGCGAGCTCCGCGGCCGGGACGAAGTCGACGTTCTTCTCGCCGCAGGCCTGCGCCACGTCGTGCGTGAGGTCGCTCCCGGGGAGCTTCCAGTCCGGGTTGGCGACGAACTCCGCGGTCGGGGTGGTGGTGGCGTTCACCACGCCGTGCGTGGCGGCCGGGCTCATCTTCTCCAGCGCGTCGTTGGTCGCGGTCACCACCAGGTCGCAGCCGACCACCAGGTTCGCGTTGCCGGCGCCCAGGCGCGCGGCGTGCAGCGCCTCGGGGTTCGCGGCGAGCTTGACGTGCGACATCACCGCGCCGTACTTCTGCGCCAGGCCCGACATGTCGAGCACCGACACGCCCTTGCCCTCGAGGTGCGCCGCCATGGCGAGGATCTGGCCGATGGTGATCACGCCGGTGCCGCCGATGCCGGTGACCAGCACTCCGAACGGGGTCTCCAGGCCGGGAAGCTCCGGCTCGTGCAGGTGGAAATCGTCCTCGAGCGAAACCGCGGAGGACTTGCCCTTCTTCAGCTGCCCGCCCTCGACCGTGACCAGGCTGGGACAGAAGCCCTTCACGCAGGAGTAGTCCTTGTTGCAGGTCGACTGGTTGATCCTGCGCTTGCGGCCGAACTCGGTCTCGAGCGGCTCGACCGACAGGCAGTTGGACTTCACGCTGCAGTCGCCGCAGCCCTCGCACACCATGTCGTTGATCACCACCCGCTTGGCCGGGTCGGGGAAGGCGCCGCGCTTTCTGCGCCGGCGCTTCTCGGAGGCGCAGGTCTGGTCATAGATCAGCGCGGTGACGCCCGGCGTGTCGCGCAGCTCGCGCTGCACGGCGTCGAGCTCGTCGCGGTGGCGCACCGTGACGCCCGGCGCCCAGTTCACGGTCGCGGGGTACTTGTGCGGCTCGTCGGTTACCACTACGACCTTCGTCACGCCCTCGGCCGCGACCTGGCGCGAGATCAGCGCCGGGTCGAGCGGGCCGTCGTGGCGCTGGCCGCCGGTCATCGCCACCGCGTCGTTGAACAGGATCTTATAGGTCATGTTGACCTTGCCCGCGACCGCGGCGCGGATCGCGAGCAGGCCGGAATGGTAGTAGGTGCCGTCGCCCAGGTTGGCGAAGATGTGCTTCTCGTCGGTGAACGGCGCCTGCCCGATCCACGGCGCGCCCTCGGCGCCCATGTGGGTGAAGGTCGCCGTACTGCGGTTCATCCACACCGCCATGAAGTGGCAGCCGATGCCGGCGGTGGCGCGGCTGCCCTCGGGCACGCGGGTGGAAGTGTTGTGCGGGCAGCCCGAGCAGAAGTAGGGCTGCCGGATCGCGGTCACGCGCGGCTTGGCGAGCGCCTTGTCCTTGAAGTCGAGGAAGGCGAGGCGGTCCTTGAACTGGGTTCCAAGATTCTTTTCCATTCCCAGTTTCTTCAACCGCTGCGCGATCACGCGCGCCACCATCGCCGGCGAGTGCTCGTAGTGCGCGGGCAGCAGCCACGAGCCCGCGGGCTGGCCGGCGGCGCGGCTCCACTCTCCGTTGTCGTCGAACTTGCCCACCACGCGCGGCGCGCGCACGCCTTCCTTCCAGTTGTAGAGCTCTTCCTTGATCTGGTACTCGATCAGCTGGCGCTTTTCCTCCACTACCAGGATCTCTTCGAGCCCCTCGGCGAAGCGGCGCGCGCCCTGCGGCTCGAGCGGCCAGGTCATCGCCACTTTGTACACGCGCAGGCCGATGTCGCGCGCGACGCGCTCGTCGATGCCGAGATCCGCAAGCGCCTGCATCACGTCGCCGAAGGACTTGCCGGTGGTGGCGATGCCCAGGCGCGCGCCGGGCGAATCCCAGACGATGCGATCGAGGCCGTTGGCGCGCACGTAGGCGAGCGCGGCGTAGGCCTTCCAGTCGAGCAGGCGCGCCTCCTGCTCGAGAATGGCGTCGGGCCAGCGGATGTTGAGCCCGCCCCGCGGCAGCGTGAAATCGGACGGCAGGCGGATCTTGACCCGCTCGGGGTCGACCTCGACCGAGGCGCCCGACTCGACCACGTCGGTGACGCACTTGAACGCGATCCAGCAGCCGGCATAGCGGCTCATCGCGAAGCCGTGCAGCCCGAGGTCGAGATACTCCTGCACGTTGGCCGGGTTGAGCACCGGGATCATGCAGGCCTTGAAGATGTGCTCGGACTGGTGCGGCAGGGTGGAGGACTTGGCCGCGTGGTCGTCGCCGGCGAGCGCGAGCACGCCGCCGTGCGGCGAGGTGCCGGCGGCGTTGGCGTGCTTGAACACGTCGCCGCAGCGGTCCACGCCCGGGCCCTTGCCGTACCACATGCCGAACACGCCGTCGTACTTCGCGCCGGGGAACATGCCGACCTGCTGCGTGCCCCATACCGCGGTCGCGGCGAGGTCCTCGTTGACGCCGGGCTGGAACACCACGTGGTGACGCTCGAGGTGCTTCTTCGCGCCCCACATGGTCTGGTCGACGCCGCCCAGCGGCGAGCCGCGATAGCCCGAGATGTAGCCCGCGGTGTTCAGGCCCGCGAGCACGTCGCGCTCGCGCTGCAGCAGCATCAGGCGCACCAGCGCCTGGGTGCCGGTGAGGAATACGCGCCCCTTGCCGAGCGTGTACTTGTCGTCGAGCGATACCCGGGCGAGCCTGGAGGGGTCAACAGGTGCATTCATCGGCGTGTCTCCATTGCTGAGTCGCGGCCCCGATCGAGCCTACCATAGCACCGTCACGCGACGGCGCGCGCCTTGATTCGCGGCTTCGCCTGTTTCGCTTGCGGCAGATCCCAGTAAGGCTCTGGGCCGAAGGATTCGACCAGGAAATCGACGAACGCGCGCGTCTTGGCCGGCAAGTGGCGCCGGTGCGGGTAGACCGCGTAGATGGCCACGTCGGTGTCGAAGGTATAGCCGGGGCACAGCGGCACCAGCGAGCCGTCCTCGAGCTGGCGGCGCACGTCCCAGGTCGACTTGAGCGCGACGCCCAGGCCCGCGAGCGCCCACTCGCGCAGCACCTCCCAGTTGTCGCAGGCGTACTTGCCGGTGACGCGCACCTCGCCCTGCTTGCCGGCCGGGCCCTTGTACTCGAGCGTCATGGCGAAGTTGCCCTCGCCCCAGTTGGCGACCAGGAAGTTGTGCTTGGTCAGCTCCTGCGGCGTGCGCGGCGTGCCGTGGCGGCGCAGGTAGTCGGGGCTCGCGCACAC
>JBAUTD010000258.1:0-3185 GCA_049582045.1 Burkholderiales bacterium | reverse complement strand
GGCATGATGCCCGCCGTCGCGGAGGCCGCTTCGCGCGCGCCGCTCGGGAACTGGCCGCAGGGCGCGAGCGGCAAATCGGTGTTCGTCGGCATCTCGTGCCCGCTTACCGGCCCGTATTCGGCCGCGGGCGAGGATCTCAAGAAGGGCTACGAGCTCGCGATCGAGCAGATCAACAGCGGCGAGATGGCCAAGCACTGGCACCACCTGCGCGGCAAGGGCGTGCTCGGCAAGGAGATCAAGTACCAGGTCGGCGACACCGAGAGCGCGCCCAACCCCGGGGTGCAGGCGCAGTCGGGATTCATCTCTCAGGACAAGGCGATCATGATCACCGGGAGCGTCAACAGCGCGACCGCGATCGCGATCGAGAAGCTCGCGCAACGCGAGAAGGTCGTGTACATGACCGGTGCGAGCGGATCGAACGACACCACCGGCAAGGACTGCCAGCGCTACGGCTTCCGTTCGCAGCTCTCGGCCTACATGGCGGCGAAGGCGCTCGCTCCGGTGCTGGGCAAGCAGCTCGGTCACGGCAAGAAGGTCGCCTACTTGGTCCCAGATTACACCTACGGCGCGTCGGTGTTCGATTCGATGAGCGAGTTCACCGGCAAGGACAACGACTGGAAAATCGCGACCAAGCAGGTCTGCCCGCTCGGCACGAAGGACTTCAGCTCCTATCTTCTAAACATCGCCAACAGCGGCGCCGACGTGTTCATCAACGTGGCGTTCGGCACCGACTGCGTGCTCTCGACCAAGCAGGCCAAGCAGTTCGGCATCCTGGAGAAGATGAAGCTGGTGGTGCCGAACATCTCGCCGTTCCAGGCGAAGCAGCTCGGTCCCGAGCTGATGCAGGGCGTCTACGGAACCTTCGACTTCTATTGGGGGCTCGAGGACCGCTTCCCGATGGCCAAGCATTTCGTCGAGACGTTCAAGGCGCGCTACCAGTACACGCCGGAATGGTGCGCCCACGTCGGCTACCTGCAGACGATGATCTGGGCGGCGGCCGTCGAGAAGGCGAAGTCGTTCTACCCGGTCGACGTCATCAAGACGCTCGAGCACAGCAAGTGGAGCGACACCACCCTCGGCAGCGTGCACTACGACGCGGAAACGCACCAGCTGGTGCGCCCGGTGCCGGTCGTCGTCGGCAAGAAGCCCTCCGACATGAAGAACGACGTGGATTACTACAGCGTCGTCGGCCTGGTGCCGGGCGCCGAGACGATGCCGCCGGCGTCCATCACCGGCTGCAAGCTGGGGAGCTACACCTAAGAGCACACGCGGCCGCGCCGCGGCCCGGGGGGGAAGCGTAAGCATCGAGCCGCGGGGCCGGCGCAGCCGGCCTCGCGTGCGTTGCGCATCCTGCCCGGCCGCGCCCGCACCGTCGCTTCGCACTACGCAAACGATCCGGTCATGCCCAGCCTCGGACTGTTCCTGTCGCAGTTGTTCAACGGACTCGCGCTGGGCGCGCTGCTCGCGCTGGTCGCGTCTGGGCTGACGATCATCTTCGGCACGCTCGGGTTGGTCAATTTCGCGCACGGCGCGATGTTCGCGGTCGGCGCCTACGCGGGTTATGTCACCTACAACCTCACTCACTCCTTCGTGCTGGCGCTCGCGGCGGGCACGGTGGTCACCGGGCTGCTGGGCCTGTTCCTGGAATGGGGCCTGATCCGGCGCTATTACGCGCGCCCGCCCGAGGACCAGATCCTGGTGACCTTCGGCATCGGCATCGTGATCGTCGAAATCCTGCGCATGTCCTTCGGCGGCCTGACGCAGAACGTGCCGCAGCCCTCCTGGGGCAACGGCATTCTCAACCTGCACTACTTTTTCTACCCGACCTACCGGCTCGAGGTGCTCGGCATCGCAGCGCTGGCGCTGTTCGGCTTGTACCTGCTGATCTACTGGACCCGCCTCGGGCTGATCGTGCGCGCCGGCATCGAGGATCCGCTCATGGTGCGCATGCTGGGAATCCGGGTGCCGCGCGTCATGACGCTGGTATTCGGCATCGGTTCCCTCGCCGCGGGCTTCGCCGGGGTGGTGTACGCGCCCATCATCTCCGCGAGCCCGGACATGGGTAGCCGCGTCCTGGTCGAGTCGTTCGTGGTCGTCGTGATCGGCGGGCTCGGCTCGTTTCCCGGCGCGGTGCTGGGCGGGATCATCGCCGGGGAAATCCTGAGCCTGACCTCGATGTTCGATCCGGCCTACTCCGACGTCGCCCTGTACGCACTGATGGCGGTGATGCTGTTCGTGCTGCCGCGCGGTCTGCTCGGCACCGAAGGGCGCGTATGAGCCGGCTGCGCGCGGAGGGCATCGTCCTCGCGCTCCTGGCGATCCTGCCGTGGCTCGCACCGGTGCTTCACATCCCCGCCGACGTGCTCACGCGCGCGCTTATCTGGGGGCTGTTCGGGCTCGGTTTCGACATTCTGTTCGGCTTCACCGGAATGCTCTCCTTCGGTCAGGCCGCCTTCTACGGCACCGGCGGGTTCGTGTCCGCGTGGCTGCTCACCAGCCAGACCTTGAGCAGCGTGCCCCTCGCCCTGCTGATCGGCACCGTCGTGGCCACGGCGTACGGCCTGATCGTGGGCTACATCTCGCTGCGCCGGATCGGAATCTACTTCGCGATGATCACCCTGGCGTTCGGCGAAATGTCCTTCTTTCTGGAGAACTCTCCGCTCGCGGCGTGGACCGGCGGCGAGAACGGCCTGCCGGGCGTGCCGACCCCGAGCTTGAGCCTCTTCGGCCATGTGTACGAGTTCAGCGCGGGATGGCCCTTGTACGCGTTCATCGCGGCCATCTACTTCGCCGGCTACGTCATCGCGCGGCGCATCGTCGCGTCGCCCTACGGCGTGGTGCTGCGCGCGATCAGGTCCAACGCCCGGCGCGCGCCCGCGGTGGGCCACGACGCGCAGCGCTACAAGCTTAGCGCCTTCATGCTGGCCGCGGCCTACGCCGGACTCGCCGGTGGGCTGCTCGGCGTATTCCAGGGCTACATGCCGCCGGACGCGTTCTTTCTGTCAACCTCCGGCCAGCTGGTGCTCTCGACCGTGATCGGCGGACGAGGCACGCTCATCGGACCTCTGATCGGCGCCTTCACCTGGATCGACCTGCGCAGCGTGCTGCAGCAGGTTCCCCACCTGGGCGCGGCGTGGAAGCTCATCTTCGGCGCGATTTTCGTGGTCATCGTGACGCTGTTCCGC
>JBAUTD010000257.1:0-3292 GCA_049582045.1 Burkholderiales bacterium | reverse complement strand
AGGCTCACCTGGATCGCGGCGCAGGGGTCCAGCGCGGCCCCCGTCTTGCCGGACAGCTGCGCGCGCCCGATGGCGGCCGGATTTCGCAACGTGCCGTTGCGCCCGACGAACTCGGCGCGGTTGCCGGTCAGGCTGCGCGTCGGATCATCGACGTCGAAGAAGGCGACCCGGCCGGCGAACTCGGTGTTGTACGGGTTGCGCGCGCAGAGCGCGCCGCTGCGGGGATCGACTTCGGTGCTCACATGCATGGCGGACTTCGGCCGCAGATCCCCCAGCACCCATTCCACATAGCCGGTCGCGGAGAGCTTGCGCGCCCGGCCCGACTCATTGCGCAGCTTCAGCACCGAAAACTTGACCGCCGCGTCCACGGCCACGTAGATCCACAGCTCGGAGCGAATGCCGCCGGAGCTGTGCTCGAAGACGCTGTAGCCGAATCCATGCCGCACGACGTAGGGCGCCGCCGCGCGTGTGGGCAAGGGTGTCGGGGACCAGACGTGGCCGGTCTCCTCGTCGCGCAGGTAAAGGGCTTCTCCGCTCGGATCACTCACCGCGTCGTTGTGCCAGGGCGTGAGGCGGTATTCGTGCGCGTTCTCGCTCCAGGTGTAGGCAGCGCCGTTCTCCGAGACGATGGTGCCGAAGTGCGGATTCGCCAGGACGTTCACCCACGGTGCCGGCGTCACCTCGCCGGGCGCGAGCGTGATGACGTATTCACGCCCGTCGGGGGTGAATCCTCCCAGCCCGTTGAACAGGATCAGATCGCGCCGCGGCAACGCCGCGGCGGCAGGCGCCTCGGGTCGATGGTTTTTGCTTGGCGCAAGCCGCGGCGCGCGCGGCTCCACCGGGCCGCGACGGTCGAGCTGTTCCGCCAGCGTTCCCCGGCCGTCCGCGATGACGGCGCGCGCGACCGATTCGAGCAGGATGCGGTCCTCGCTGGATATCTGCTCGGCCGGCCGCACGAAGATGCCGCCCGGCCGATCGATCACGCTCGCCTCGGTACCCGATGCGATCAGTCCCATGATCTGGTCCTGCAGCAGCTGCCGGTAACCGGCGCGATCTTCGTTCCAGATCACCAGGTCCACCGCCAGCCCCTTCAGGCGCCAGTACGCGTGGGCCTGCACGAGCTGGCGCACGAGCTCTATGTTGGCCGCGTCGCCGATCTGAAGCAGCACGATCGGCAGGTCGCCCGAGATCGCGTATCCCCACAGCCCGGACTGCCCGCGGCGATTCCTGATGAGCACGGCCGCGTCGGCGCGCAGCGAGGCGTTGGCGTAGATGACGGAGCCGGCCAGGTGCGCATAAAGCTGCGAGTCGGCGTCGCTGGCATTGAGTTGACGCAGCACCACCTGGCTGTGGGTCCAGGTCAGCTCGAACACACGATCGGCGAGGCGCCGGTCCTGGTACTTGTCGACCAGGCTCAAGGCCGCATCGCGCGTTTCGCCGATGCCGGACACCATGTCGATGGTCGCCGTCTCGTCCGGCTCCAGCGTCATGCGGCAGCGGATCGCGACGATCGGATCGAGCACCGAGCCCTCGCCGCCGGCGAGCGCCGCCGGGTCGCTCATCGCCAGGGGAGCGGCGACGCTGCGTGCACGGCCGATGAAGCGCGCGCGGTCCGTCTCGTAGGACACCACGCCGTCGTGCGCACCGTGCACCGCCATCAGGTGAAGCATCCAGGGCGCCCGCTCGCCAAGGGAGCGGGGCCGGCGCGTGCACAGGATCGCGCGCCGCTCCCGCATGATCTCGGTCTGCACGAAAAGATTGCTGAAGGCCGGATGGAGCGCGTCCGCGGCCGGTGGTGCGATCACGACCTCGGCGTAACTCGTAACGTCGATCTCCCTGCGCTGCGACGATCGATTGGTGATGTGCACCCGGCGCAGCTCGATGTCGTCCTCCGGCGATACGACGATCTCGGTATGCGTCTCGAAACGGCCGCCCCCGGCGCCGACGGAATCGCGGCGGCGAAACTCGGCCCGCCCCTCGGAGAAGATCGCTTCATAGTTCTCCGGGCGGGCGAGCGTCGGCTGATAGCCGGTCGACCAGAACGCCCCGCTCGCCACGTCGCGGATGTAGCAGAACGCACCCCAGTTGTCGCAGGTGCCGTCTTCGCGCCAGCGCGTGACAGCGAGCTCTTTCCAGCGGCTGTAGCCGCCTCCCGCGTTGGTGACCATCACGTGGTAGCGCCCGTTCGACAGCAACTGCACCTCGGGCATCGGCGTGTCGGGGCTGTTGAAGACCCGAATCGGCGTTTCCGCGCCGACCGACGTCGAGCGCACCTCGGAGAGCTGCGCGGTGTGCGGGAACAACGCCGTGGCCCTGGGGATGCGCTCCTGCAGCAGCAACATGATCGCCTGGAACCGCGGCTCCGACTCGAAGCGGCACTGCATCGGACGCTCCAGCACCAGGTAGGCCAGGGCGAGCAGGCTCATGCCCTGGTGATGCGCCATGTAGGCGTGCACCACCGCGCTCGCTTGCCCGCGCCGTTGCCGCGTGGGCGTGTAGTCGATCGCTTCGAACAAGCCGAGCTTGCCGATGAGCCCATCGGCTGCGAGGCGCTGCAGATTAAGGCATGCCTCCTCGGGCGCTACCATCAGCGCGAGTGCCGAGGCATACGGCGCAACGACCAGATCATCGGCCAGCCCGCGCTTGAGTCCCAGGCCCGGCACGCCGAACGCGCGATACTGGTAATTGAGATGCACGTCGACCGTGTTGTAGCCGGATTCCGAGATGCCCCACGGAACGCCGCGCTGCCGTCCGTACTCGATCTGCCTGGCCACCGCTGCCTTGCAGGTCTGGTCGAGCAGCGTGTTGTCGTAGGTCGGCATTACCAGCAGCGGCATCAGGTACTCGAACATCGAGCCGCTCCACGACAGGAGAACCGGCTCTCCGCCGGTGCCGGTGAGCAGGCGCCCCAGGGCAAACCAGTTTTCCTGCGGCAGCTGCCCCTGCGCGATGGCGACGAAACTGCTCAAGCGCGCTTCGGACGCCAGCAGGTCGTAGTAACTGGCGTCCGCCCGGCGCTCGGTCACGTTGTAACCGATGGTCAGCAACTGACGCGACTTGTCGAACAGGAAGTCGTACTCCATGCGCGCGAGTTCGCCACATTGCTGCGCCAGCCGTTCGATGGCCGCCATCCTGTCGCGGGCACGGGCGCTCGCTTGCGCGCTGTGCAGACCCGGCACCGCGTCCAGCGTCGCCAGCTGGCGCAGGGTCGGAATGGCGTCGAGCTCGCACCGGGCGAAGAACGCCAGCTCGTCCAGCGCCTCGCGGCATTGCCGGGCGAGCGCCTGCGCCC
>JBAUTD010000256.1:0-5036 GCA_049582045.1 Burkholderiales bacterium | reverse complement strand
CACGCTGAGCGCGCCGCGCGCGGCCTCGACCGTGGCGGTCAGGCCCAGGCGCTCGGCCGCGTCATCGAGCGCGAACACCCGGTTCACCGCCAGGCCTTCCTTGTAGTAGTCCTCAGCCACCAGCCCGTCAGAGGTCGAGACCGCGAGCCAGAGGGTGAAGAACCCCGCCACCACCACCACCGCGGGCCCGGACATCAGGATCCAGGGCCAGGGCTCTCGGTACCAGGGGCGGGCGACGGTTTCGGGCAGGCTTGCCATGGGTGCTCCTAGCGCACGATGAACACGGATTTCTCTTCGACCTTGACGCGGCCCTCGCCCTCGCCCAGCGCGCGCACCGTGAATTCGATCCGGTGGGTGCCCGGCGCGAGGTGCTCGCGCTCGGCGTGCACGCGCACCTTGAACGGCAGCTCGCGGCTCGAGGCGGGCCCGACTTCGACCTCGGTCGGACCGGCGATGTGGATGTCCTCGAGCCCCTCGACGCCGATCCGGTAGCGCTGCGGCTTCTCGGTGGTGTTGATGATCTGCAGTCGGTACACGTTCTCGATCTCGCCGTCGCCGACTTCGCGCGCGAGCGCGGCGCGGTCCCGGATCACGTCCACCTTGAGCGGAACCCGCAGCGCGAGGCTCGCTCCGGCGGCGACCACGATCCCGGCCAGGATCGCGAGATAGATCAGCGAGCGGGGACGGAACACGCGGCGGAACATCTGCGCGCGGCTGAGATTGCGCTGCAGCGCGTGCTCGGTCGAGTAGCGGATCAGGCCGCGCGGGGTGTTCATCTTGTCCATCACCTGGTTGCAGCCGTCGATGCACGCGGCGCAGCCGATGCACTCGTATTGCAATCCGTTCCGGATGTCGATCCCGGTCGGGCAGACCTGCACGCAGATGCCGCAGTCGACGCAGTCGCCCAGGCCCTTGGCCCTGTAATCGAGGTTGCGCGCGCGCGGGCCGCGCGGCTCGCCGCGCGCCGGATCATAGGTGATGATCAGGGTGTCGGTGTCGAACATCGCGCTCTGGAAGCGCGCGTAGGGGCACATGTACTTGCACACCTGCTCGCGCATCCAGCCGGCGTTGCCGTAGGTGGCGAAGCCGTAGAACAGGATCCAGAACGTCGCCCACGGCCCGGTCGAGCCGCCCCAGACCTCGTGCCACAGGCCGCGGATCGGGGTGAAGTAGCCCACGAAGGTGAACCCGGTCCAGAGCGCGAGCGCGATCCAGACGGCGTGCTTCGCGCCCTTGCGAAGAAATTTCTCCAGATTTAGCTCGCTACGATCCAGGCGGATGCGCTTCGCCCGGTCGCCCTCGATCAGCTTCTCGACCCACATGAAGATCTCGGTGTAGACCGTCTGCGGGCAGGCGTAGCCGCACCACAGGCGTCCCGCGATCGCGGTGAAAAGGAAAAGCGACAACGCCGAGATGACCAGCAGGACGGTGAGGTAGATGATGTCCTGCGGCCAGAACACCAGGCCGAAGATGTAGAACTTGCGGTGCGCGATGTCGAACAGCAGCGCCTGGCGGCCGTTCCAGGTCAGCCACGCGCCGCCGTAGAACACGAGCTGCGTCGCCCACACCAGCGCCCAGCGCCAGGCGGCGAACCAGCCGCGCACCGCGCGCGGGTAGATCTTCTGCCTGACCTCGTACAGCGCCTGCTCGGCGCTCTCGAGCGGAGGGTGGCCGGCGTTCACTGGTGCGACAGCGAGTAGACGTATGCCGTCAGGAGGTGGATCTTCGCGGGGCCGAGGATGTCCTTCCAGGCCGGCATGTGGCCGTTGCGGCCGTTGGTGATGGTTTCGATCACGGTCGGCTCGCCGCCGCCGTAGAGCCAGGTCTTGTCGGTCAGGTTCGGCGCGCCCAGGGCCTGGGTGCCCTTGGCCTCCGGCCCGTGGCAGGCGATGCAGGTCTTGGCGAAGATCTCCCGGCCGCGCGCCACGCGGATGCTGTCGGCGGCGCCGCCCGAGAGCGAGATCACGTAGCTCGCGACGTCCTTGACGCCGTCGGCGCCCAGTACCGGGCCCCAGGGCGGCATAACGCCGTTGCGGCCGTCGGTGATGGTCTGCTCGATGGTCTTCGGATCGCCGCCGTAGAGCCAGTCGTCGTCGGTCAGGTTGGGAAAGCCGCGGCTGCCGCCGCCGTCCGACGCGTGGCACTGGGCGCAGTTGTTGAGGAACAGCTTCTGGCCGATGGCGAGCGCATCCGGGTTCTTGGAAAGCGCGACCACGTCCTGCGCGGCGAACTTGTCGTAGATCGGCCCGTACTTCGCCGCGGCCGCCGCGTCCTCCTGCTTGAGCTGCCCGACCTCGCTCCAGCCGAGCAGACCTTTCCAGCTGCCCAGCCCCGGGTAGAGCGCGAGGTAGACCAGCGCGAACACGATGGTGATGTAGAACAGCCACATCCACCAGCGCGGCAGCGGGTTGTTGTATTCGCCCAGGTCCTCGTCCCAGGTGTGGCCGGTGGTCTCCTTCGCGCTGCCCGCGACCCGGCGCACGCTCTGCATCTTGAGGAACACTCCGCAGGCGATCACCGATACCAGCGTGATCACCGAGATGTAGACGTCCCAGAAGCTGCTGCTGAACTGGCTCATTGGCGCGCCCCCTTTTCTTGTTCCGGCTGCTCGGGCTCGTCGAACACCATGCGCCCGTCGCGCTCGAAGCGCTCGCGGTGCGCGGGCGCGTAGGCCCACCAGACGATGCCGAGGAAGACGGCGAGCGAGGCTACCGTCCAGATGCTGTGAATCAGGATAGTGTCCATGAGTCTCCCCTTACGGCCGCGCGGCGCCGCGCCCGGCGACCCCGAGGTTCTGCAGGTAGGCGATCAGCGCGTCGAGCTCGGTCTTGCCCTTGAGCTCCTCGGGCGCCTTGGCGATGTCGGCGTCCGCGTACGGCACGCCCACGATGCGCAGCGCGCGCATCTTGGCCTGGATGTCGGCCGCGTCGGCCGGGTTGCGCGCGAGCCAGGGGTAGGCCGGCATGTTCGACTCCGGCACCACGTCGCGCGGATTGTTCAGGTGGATGCGATGCCAGTCGTCGGAATATCGCCCGCCCACGCGCTCCAGGTCCGGCCCGGTGCGCTTGGAGCCCCACAGGAACGGGTGGTCGTAGACGAACTCGCCGGCGACCGAGTACGGGCCGTAGCGCTCCACCTCGGCCCGGAACGGCCGGATCATCTGCGAGTGGCAGTTGTTGCAGCCTTCGCGGATGTAGATGTCGCGCCCCGTCAGTTGCAGCGCGGTGTAGGGCTTGAGGCCCGCGACCGGCTCGGTGACCGACTTCTGGAACGACAGCGGAACGATCTCGACCAGCCCGCCGACGCTCACCACCAGGATGATCAGGATGATGAGCAGCGCGTTGTTGCGCTCGATCATGTCATGCGTGAGTTTCATCGCTCGCTCCTCGGCTCAGGCGTGCGCCGCGACGGGTGCCGGGATCGGCGCGTCGACTGCCCTGGCGCCGGATACCGTCTTCGCCACGTTGTAGACCATCACCAGCATGCCGGAGAGGTAGAACAGGCCGCCCAGCAGGCGGATGCCGTAGAACGGATAGGTCGCCTTGACGCTCTCGACGAAGCTGTAGGTCAGCATGCCGTCCGAGCCCACCGCGCGCCACATCAGGCCCTGCATCACCCCGGCGATCCACATCGCCGCGATGTACAGCACGATGCCGATGGTCGAGATCCAGAAGTGCACGTTGATCAGGCGCACGCTGTACATCTCCGAGCGCCCGAACAGGCGCGGGATCAGGTAGTACATCGAGCCCATCGTCACCAGGCCGACCCAGCCGAGCGCCCCGCTGTGAACGTGGCCGATGGTCCAGTCGGTGTAGTGCGACAGCGCGTTCACCGTCTTGATCGACATCATCGGACCCTCGAAGGTCGACATGCCGTAGAACGACAGCGACACGATGAGGAACTTCAGGATCGGGTCGTCGCGCAGTTTGTGCCACGCGCCCGAGAGCGTCATGATGCCGTTGATCATCCCGCCCCAGGACGGCGCGAGCAGGATGAGCGAGAAGATCATGCCGATCGACTGCGTCCAGTCCGGCAGCGCGGTGTAGTGCAGGTGGTGCGGGCCGGCCCACATGTAGGTGAAGATCAGGGCCCAGAAGTGCACCACCGACAGCCGGTACGAGTACACCGGGCGCCCGGCCTGCTTGGGAATGAAGTAGTACATCATCCCCAGGAACCCGGCGGTGAGGAAGAACCCGACCGCGTTGTGCCCGTACCACCACTGCACCATCGCGTCCTGCGCGCCGGCGTAGGCGGAGTACGACTTCCACATCGTGACCGGGATCTCGGCGCTGTTGACGATGTGCAGGATCGCCACCGTGAGGATGAACGCGCCGAAGAACCAGTTGGCGACGTAGATGTGCCGCACCTTGCGCTTGGCGAGGGTGCCGAAGAACACGATCGCGTAGGCCACCCACACGATGGCGATCAGGATGTCGATCGGCCACTCGAGCTCGGCGTATTCCTTCGACGTCGTGTAGCCCAGCGGCAAGGTGATCGCGGCGAGCACGATGATCAGCTGCCAGCCCCAGAACGTGAACGCGGCCAGTCCGCCCGCGAACAGGCGCGTGTGGCAGGTGCGCTGCACCACGTAGTAGGAGGTGGCGAACAGCGCCGAGCCGCCGAAGGCGAAGATCACCGCGTTGGTGTGCAGCGGCCGCAGGCGGCTGTAGGTCAGCCACGGCGTGTCGAAGTTGAGCGCCGGCCAGATCAGCTGCGACGCGATCAGCACGCCCACCAGCATCCCGACCACGCCCCAGACGATGGTCATGATCGAGAACTGGCGGATGACCTTGTAGTTATACGTGTTTTCGGCTGGCATGTGAGTGGACTTCTCCCTGAAGTGGCGCCCCGGGGTCATCGTAAAGAGCGGCGACGCTGACGGTTTGACCTACGTCAAACGGTCGACAGGCTGACGAACCGGACCGCTAGGGCAGCAGGACCGCCGCGCCCTCGAGCCGCCCTTCGCGCAGGTCGGCGAGCGCCTCGTTCGCCTGCCCAAGCGGGTAGGCCTTCGTCTCGGTGAGGATCGGCGTTTC
>JBAUTD010000255.1:0-1659 GCA_049582045.1 Burkholderiales bacterium | reverse complement strand
GCGTGAACCACAGGAATGCGGCGACCGAAAACACGAGCGAGACATGGCCGCGCGAGGCCGAAAACTCGGACTGAAAGGCGCTGAAGAACGCGGCGAACGAGTACGCCGCGCCAAAGCCGACGAACATGAGCGTGAACGCGGCAGCCACCACCACCCAGCCGTAATACGGGCGATTTCCCGTTCCCGAGGGCATTTCTCTCGTCCTTCCGACCAAATGCGCCGGACTATACCGGAGCGCGCACGACGCCGTGACGGTTGAAAGCATTTGTCAATTCGTCCCGTCGCCACTTGTCTCCTGCGCGCTCGAGCCCTAGCATCGACGTTCAAGGGCAAAGCCATCGAAAGGTGGCGACGCAAAGCTTCCGGCCTGACCGCTCGCAAGAGCGAAGGTAGCGGGGTTGCCGGTCATCAACGACCGTCATTCCACGTCGTTTGGCCGACCGGCGGCGCCCTGCCCGAGCGATAGCCAACACCGGAGAGTCAAGTGAAACGCTTTCACGTCCACGTCACGGTCTACGACATCGACTCCAACGTGCAGTTCTATTCATCCCTCTTCGGCACTGCGCCGACGGTGCTGGAGCCGGATTACGCTGAGTGGATCGTCGAGGACCCGCGCGTCAATTTCACCATATCCGCGCGAGGCGCGACGCCGCGCGTCGACCACCTGGGCATCCAGGTGAGCACGGATCTGGAGCTCGCCGGCATGCGCCGCAAACTGGCCCGTCTCGACGGTTGCGTGACCGACGAGCCTCGCGCCAGTTCCGGCGCCACTGACGTCGTTTGCCACTGGGCGATCGACCCTCAGGGCATCGTGTGGGAGACATTTTGCGACTCGATGTCCGAACCTGTGGGCGCGCCGGCTCGCGCCCAAAAGAATTCTTTCGCGGAGCGCTGACCATGGATCTCTGCCTCAACCATCCGGACGTGCTGGAATCGGACATTCCGCTGGGGGCGTACGGGCGACCCCTGAGCGCCGAGGAATGCCGCAGACTGCGGGAGCGCGGAATTTCATGCGACGAGGAATACCTCGTGGTGCGTGCCGCGGCGGATACGCCGCGTCTGGGCTACCTGTACAAGCCCACCGGGACGGCCGAACTGTACGCGCGCGTATCCGCGTTGGTGGGAAAGACCTGAACGACGCCCCTTCAGGTCAAAGCGCCTCTCGCGGCGATCGGCCAGAGTTGCTCTACGATGCCGCCTCTTACGCAAACGTACCAGTCGTACAGGTTCGCCGTCGGGTCGCAGTGGCCCGGCACCAGCAGCAGCTTGTCGCCGAGCGCGGGCGGCGCGCCTGTCGCGATCTCGAGCACGCCGTGCTCGTCCGAGGCACGCGCATAGCGCAGCCCGGGACGCTCCCAGACCAGCGGCAGGCCGGAATCGACTGAGAGCGCCTTGAGCCCGGCGTCGAGCACGGCACGATCGGCCGCCGGCCGGCTCATCACCGTCGCCAGCACGAACAGCGCATGCTCGAAGCGCGGCAGCGGCGCGGCGCACTCGTTTTTCGCGTAGTCCGCGTCCATGAACACGTAGGACCCGGGCTGGATCTCGTCGTAGGCGCCCGATTCGATCTCGAACATGAAGCTTCCGCTGCCGGCGCCGGTCACGCTCGGGCAGGCGATGCCCTCGGATTCGATCAGGCGCCGGGTCTGGTTGGCGGCG
>JBAUTD010000254.1:0-2270 GCA_049582045.1 Burkholderiales bacterium | reverse complement strand
GAGCTGCTCGTCATCGGCCAGACCGCCGACGGGCGCACCCTGCGCGCGTCGGTGCGCGGCGAGGGCGATCCGGGCTACGCCTCGACTTCCAGGATGATCTCGGAAAGCGCGCTGTGCCTGCTCGAGGACGTCGAGCGCGCGCAGACCCCCGGCGGGGTGTGGACCCCGGGCGCAGCGATGGGCGGCAAGCTGATATCGCGCCTGCAGGCGAGGGCAAGACTGACGTTCGGCATCTCGTGATCCCGTGATCGTGGCGCGGCGGGACTACTTGATCGCGATCACCATCGACTCGGGCCCAACGAGAGGCTCGACTCGTGTGGCGGAGAAACCGGCTTCTTTCATCCAACCCGAGCAGTCGGCGCCGGTGTAGTCGAAGCCGGCCGGCGTCTCGATGAGCATGTTCAGACTCATCATCAGACCGAAGGCGTTCTTCGAGCGATCGTCGTCGATAATCGCCTCGTAAACGATAAGCGCGCCGCCGGCGGGCAGGGCGTCGAACGCCTTTCGCAGGAGCATTTTCTTCGTCGCCAGGTCCCAGTCGTGCAGGATGTGCCCCATCAGCACCACGTCGGCCTTAGGGATGTCGTGCTTGAAGAAGTCTCCGGGGCGGAACGCGAGCCTGTCCGCTACGCCTGCGTTGCCGGCGTATTCCTCGAAGATGGGCGCCACCTCCGGCAGGTCGAACCCCGTGCCACGCAGATGCGGATTGGCCAGCGCGATCTGCACCGCGAGGTCGCCTTGCGCCGTGCCCACGTCGACGAAGCTGCGGTAACCCTTCCATGGGAAAGCGCGCGCAATCGTCATATTGGCGCCGTGGCTGACCCCCGTCATTGCCGAAAGAAATTGCTTCAGGCGTGCCGGGTCGGCGTAAAGGGTCTCGAACAGGCCCGCGCCACCCGACCGGGCTTCATTTTGAGGTTTTCCGGTACGCAAGGCCTCCGTCAAGTGGCCCCAGAACGGGTAGAGGCGGTGATTGGCCATCTCGAGAATGCCGCCTACGTAGGACGGCTTCTTGCGATCAAGGAACAGATCCGCCTCGGGCGAGTTGGCATAGATGTCGGAAGTCCGCTGCAGAAATCCAAGCGCGACGAGCGTGTCGAGGAAGTCGCGCGCCGAGCGCGGGTGCAGGCCAAGGCGTCCGCTAAGAGAGTCAAACGACTCGGGGCCATGCGACAACTCGGTGAAGACGCCCATTTCGACCGCGCTCAGGAGCGTTTTCGATGCCCAGAACGCCATTCCGGTCTGCATGATTCGTTCCGGAGTGAGTGGTTGTTCCATGCGCTATTCCTCGTACTACGTTCGATTTGCAGCTGCCCATCATAGACGAGCATCGCGAAGCCAGCTTCGCGTCAGGTGGAGCGCATGGCGCGCGCGAAATTGCGCGTGCTGACTAGATGGCGTCGAGGGGGTAGATCGGCCGCCGCACGCGGCGGAAGTCGAGCTGCGAGTAGTCCGAGGTGCACACGCCGGTGCCGGCGCACTCGATGACGCTCTTCGCCAGCGGCCCGAGGCCGGCGCGCCAGTGCACGCGGCTCTTGAGCATCAGGTACTTCTTGCGCCCCGGATCGATGCCCAGGGCGCGGAAGGCGCCGATGTCGTAGGGCTCGCTGTGGCGCGTGATGACCGCGATCTCGACCTTTCCGGTGTCGAGCACCGCCGACGGGCCCATGTCCATCAGCTCGGCGCGCGCCATCGGGCCCTCATTGCGATAGGCGCCGTCGATGATCTTCTTCACCGTGCCGCTCACCTGACGCGGTTTGCCTTTCAGTCCCAGGCTCGGCATATCCGACTTGCCGCCCAGATCGAGCGTGACCCTGGCGCCGGTACCGGCCTGCTTCATCTGCTGCACGGCCTGCGGATCGCAGATCGCGAACGCCGCGGCGTTCTCCAGCCCGGCATCGAGGATCGCGCCGAGCACGGTCATGGTGTCCATGGTGCCGCCCGAGGCGCAGTTGTCGTAGTGATCGAGCAGCACCACCGGGCCGCCGGCGGCCTGGCGCGCGCGCGCAAGCGACACCTCGAGCGGCTCGATCGTGTAGACGAACTGCGCGCGCGCCTCCCAGGCCATGTCGAGCAGCTCGTCGCACAGGGCGCGCGCCTTCGGCGCGTCGCCGTCGGTCACCACCACCGCCGAGGCGCCCGCGTACGCAATGTCCGCGTGCGGGAAGCCGACGAAGAATGTGGCCGCGAGCGCGCCCTGCTTTTCCATTTCCTGGGCGCGGCGCTGGATCTGCAGGTTCGGCGCGTCGAGGCTCGACTGGCGCATCACG
>JBAUTD010000253.1:0-1905 GCA_049582045.1 Burkholderiales bacterium | reverse complement strand
GTCGCCGCCGTGCAGCAGCTTGTGCCCCAGGTGCGAGGCGAGGTCGAACTTCAGCCGCGCGGGGCTCGCCTGCAGGCCGCGGTTCAGGTACACGGTGCGCGGCGACTCGAAGAACGAGCGCAGCATGCTGCGCAGCTCGCGGTCGTTGTCGCGCGCGAGCACGGGCTTGCGGTCGAACCAGCGCACCGTCAGGCCGTGCTGGCGGCACAGACGCATCAGATCGTCGACCTCGAGCGGGAAGCGGCGCTCGCCCACGCTCTCGGCCGCCCGCTCGAGATCGGGGAAGTCGTTGCGCGACATCTCCTGGTGCGAGCGGATGAGCAAATGGGCGAACTGCCGCCCGGTGGTGCCGGTCTGGGTCAGCAGCTCGGGAATCGCCGCCTGCAGCAGCTCCCTGGAAAACAGGAACGCCGGCTCGAGCGGAACGCCCGCCGCGCCGCCGGCGCGCGCCCTCGCCGGCGCCACCTCGATCTCCGGGTTGCCGTCGAGGAACCAGCCCGGCTCGCGCTGGAACACCGACGAGAGCAGCCCGAGCACGTCTTCCGAGGGCACCCGCTTGCCGCTCTCGATCATGGAGAGGTAGGACACCGACGGCGCCGCCTGCGGCTCGAGCTGGATGCAGCGCGCCGAGAGCTCCTCCAGCGTGAGGCCGTTTCTCTTGCGCAGCGCGCGCAGCTTGGTGCCGAGGAAATGGCTCTTGCGGGTGTGCAGGGTCATGGGCGGGACGCGTGTGAAATTGACATTGTGAAATTTCCTCAGTCAAATTTACCAGAATTCGGTGCCTATACTGCGTTCACCGGTCACGCTGGGAGAATTCTGATGAAGCAATACAGCATCCTGATCCTGGGCGCCTCCTACGGCTCGCTGCTCGGCACCAAGCTCCTGATGGCGGGGCACCGCGTCACGCTGGTGTGCACCGGCGCCACCGCCGAGCTGATCAACCGCGAAGGCACCGTGGTGCGCTTCCCGGTCAAGGGGCGCGAGGCGCCGGTCGAGATCGCCTCCCGGCAGTGCGCGGGCGAGCTCGCCGCCTGCACCCCGGACGAGGCCGATCCGGCCGCCTACGACCTGGTGGTGCTCGGCATGCAGGAGGCGCAGTACGG
Source organism: Burkholderiales bacterium (assembly GCA_049582045.1). GTDB lineage: Bacteria > Pseudomonadota > Gammaproteobacteria > Burkholderiales > SG8-39 > DAHVFK01. The sequence continues at coordinate 802 of JBAUTD010000253.1, read as the reverse complement.
CGCTGCCGGCGTGCGCGAGCTGATGGGCCGCGTCGCCGCCTCGCGCAAGCCCTGCTTCGCGATCATGAACATGCCGCCCCTGCCGTATCTGAAGCGCATTCCGGGCCTGGACACCGACGCGCTCGAGGGCTGCTACGCCGATTCCGCGGTCTGGGAGCGCTTCGACCCGGCGCTGATCACCCTGGCGAGCCCCGACCCGCAGGCGTTCCGCCCGGCCGGCGAGCCCAAGAACGTGCTCCAGGTGGGGCTGCCGACCAACTTCAAGGTGGCGCGCTTCGCCTGCGACGAGAATACCGCGCTGCTGCGCGAGCTCGAGGCCGGCATCGAGCGCGCTCGGTTTTCCGTCGACGGCGCCGAGCTCGAGATCCCGGTCAAGCTGAAGGTGCACGACTCGGTGTTCGTGCCCCTGGCCAAGTGGCCGATGCTGATCGCCGGCAACTACCGCTGCATCCGGCCCGACCAGATGATCCCGATCAAGGAGGCGGTGCACGGCGACGTCGCGGTGTCGCGCGAGATCTACGACTGGGTGGCGAAGCTGTGCCACCGCCTGGGCGCCGAAGCCGAGGACCTGGTCCCGTTCGAGAAGTACGCCAAGGCGGCCGAAGGCCTGGGCAAGCCCTCGTCGGCCGCGCGCGCCCTGTTCGGCGGCGCGCAGCACATCGAGCGGGTCGACAGCCTGGTGCGCCGCATCGCCCACCAGCTCGAGCTGCACTCCGAGACGCTGCACGAGATCGTCACCCTGGTCGACGAGCGCCTCGGGCGCAACCGCACGGCCGGCGCCGCGCAGGCGGCCGCCTAGGTC
>JBAUTD010000252.1:0-6741 GCA_049582045.1 Burkholderiales bacterium | reverse complement strand
TCCCTGAGCACCATGCCGCGCGCCTTGAAGTGCTCGTCCTCGAGCGCCTCGGGCAGCGTGCGCAGCGGCGCGAACGCGACGTCGCGGCCTTTGAACCATTCAATCCACTCGAGTTTTGTTCTTGTTTTGAAGATTTCTCTCAAAAACTCTCGGACCGGGTCCTGGCCCGGGCCCGGCGGCAGCTTGCACAGCTCGATGAGGTCGGGCCGTCCGAGCGGCTCGAGCAGGTTGCGGGCGAACTTGAGCTCCTGGCCGGCGAGCACCACGTAGTCGCCGTCCTTGGTCTCGTAGATCTGGTACAGCGCGTTGCCGCCGAGCGCGCGCTCGGCCTTGAGCTCGGGCTGGCGCCGTTCGGTCATCGCCGTGCCCATGTTGTTCGGCAGGCAGGCGAGCAGGCAGTCGGCCATCGCCATGTCGAGGTAGTCGCCGCGCCCGGTCTCCTGCCTTCGCAGCAGCGCCATCAGCACGCCCGAGAGCGTCATCATCGAGGCGAGCATGTCGGCGTTCGCCAGCGCCGGGATCGCCGGCCTGCCGTCGCCGCCGCGATTGAGCGACAGCACCCCGGTCATGGCCTCGGTGGCGAGGTCGTGCGCCGCGATGTCGCGGTACGGACCGCTTTGTCCGAAGGCGGCGATCGAGGCGTAGACGATTCGCGGCGCGCGCGCAGCGACCTGGGCGTAGCCGATGCCGAGCCGCTCGGCGACGCCGGGGCGGAAGGCCTCGATCAGCACGTCGGATTGCTCCGCCAGGCGCAGCAGCACCTCGACTCCGGCGGGATCCTTGAGGTTGAGTGCGAGGCTTCGCTTGCCGCGGTGGGTATTGGCGAAATACACGCTCACCCCGTCGCGCTTGGGCCCGATCTCGCGGTTCGGCTCGCCTTCCTGGATCGACTCGACCTTCACCACCTCGGCGCCGTGGTCGGCCATGAACTGGGTCGCGAGCGGCCCGGGCAGGAACAGCGACAGGTCGATGACGCGGATGCCTTCGAGCTTCACGGATCAGATGATTTTTTCGTTTTTCATGTCGGAGATCTCGCCCGGACCGTAGCCGAGCTCCTTCAGCAGATCTTCCGTATGTTGCCCCAGCTTCGGCGCCGGCCGCGCGGGCAGCGGCTCGCTGAGGCGGAACGGACTCGCGACCAGCTTGAAGCCCGGCTTGTCCGGATGGTCGAACACCTGCACCCCGCCGCGTTCGAGGAAGTAGGGATTGTCGAGCGCCTGCGGCAGGTCGTATACGGGACCGCAGGGAACGACGCCGGAAAGGGCTTTCAACCAGTCGGCGGTTTTTCGACCCATGAAGATTTCATCGAGCAGCACCGTCAACTCATCCCGGTGCTCGCGGCGAATCTCGAAGTTCGGATACTTCGCCTTCAGGTCCGCGCGCCCGAGCGCGTCGCACAGCAACTCCCAGAAGCGCTGCGTCTGCGCCATGACGAAGATCCAGCCGTCGGCGGTGCGGTAGAGCTGAGACGGCGCGATGAACGGATGCGCCGAGCGCGGCGCGCGGGCGGTGACCAGGCCCTCGTTGAGGTACCAGGCGGCGGGGTAGTTGAGCTGGTGCATGGCGACGTCGTAGAGCGACACGTCGATATCCCTGCCCCGTCCCGTGCGGCGCGCTTCCAGGATCCCGGCGAGCAGCGCGAGCGCGCAGGTCGTGCCGGTCGAGTAATCGACCACCGACAGCCCCATGCGCGCCGGCGGCCCGTCGGGCTCGCCGGTGACCGAGAGGAAGCCGGCCTCGCCCTGCATCAGGTAGTCGTAGCCGGGCCAGCCCTTGCGCGCGCCGTCGCGCCCGTAGGCGGACAGGTGCGCGCAGACGATTTTCGGGTTCGCCTTCGAAAGGCCTTGATAGGTCAAACCCAGCTTCTCGGGTTGATCCCCGCGCAGGTTGCCCATCAGTCCATCTGCCGTCGCGGCAAGCCGATGCAGCACCTCCTGTCCGCGCGGCTGCTTGAGGTCCAGCGTGAGCGATTTCTTGTTGCGGTTCAGCGACTGGAAGAAGTGGCTGTCGCCCTCCCCCAGGAAGTACGGGCCGACCGCGCGCGAGACGTCGCCGCCCTCGCGCTGCTCGATCTTGATCACCTCGGCGCCGAGGTCCGCGAGGTGCGCGGTACCGAACGGCCCGGCGCCGTAGACTTCGACCGCGATCACTCGCAGCCCGGACAGCGGCGGCATCAGGCCGGATTCCGCGCGATCAGCTGCCTGGCGATGATGATGCGCTGCATCTCGTTGGTGCCTTCGCCGATGCACATGAGCGGCGCGTCGCGGTAGTAGCGCTCGACGTTGAACTCCGTCGAGTAGCCGTAGCCGCCGTGGATGCGCACCGCCTCAATCGAGTTTTCCAGCGCGGCCTCGGAGGCGAAGTACTTGGCCATCCCGGCCTCCATGTCGCAGCGCTCGCCGGCGTCGTAGGCGCGCGCGGCGCTCTCGACCAGCAGGCGCGCGGCCTCGCAGCGGGTGGCCATCTCGCCGAGCTTCAACTGGATCGCCTGGTGCTCGCAGATCGGCTTGCCGAAGGTCTTGCGCACCTGCGAATAGGCGACCGCATCCTTGAGCGCCGCGTTCGCCACCCCCACCCCGCGCGCGGCGACGTTGATGCGGCCGAGCTCGAGTCCGCCGACCGCGTGCTGGAAGCCGTGGCCTTCCTCGCCGCCGATCAGCCGGTCCGCCGGCACCCGGAAATCCTCGAACAGGAGCTCGGCCGAGTCGATGCCCTTGTAGCCGAGCTTCTCGAGCTTCTTCGAGACGCGGAAACCCTTGCCCTTCTCGGCCAGGAACAGGCTCATGCCCTTGTGGCGCGGCTGCGCCGCCGGATCGGTCTTCACCAGCAGCGCGAAGCAGCTGCCCTTGATGCCGTTCGAGATCCAGGTCTTGGTGCCGTTGACGACGTAATGGCCGCCTTCGCGCACCGCGCGGGTGCGGATCGCCTGCAGGTCGGTGCCGCAGTCCGGCTCGGTGAGCGCGAGCCCGCCGCGCACCTCGCCGCTGGCGAACCTGGGCAGGAACTCGCGCTTCTGCGCCTCGGTGCCGAAGCGCGCCACGGCCGCGGCCATGATCAGGTGCGAGTTGAAGATCCCGGTGAGCGACATCCACACCTCGGAGATCTGCGCCACGATCCTGGCGTAGGTCGACGCCGGCAGCCCCAGGCCGCCGTACTCCTGCGGGATGGTGGCGCCGAACAGGCCGAAGGCCTTCATCTGCTCGACCATCGCCTCGGGATACTCGTCCTTCTTCTCCAGCTCGCGCACCTTCGGGCGCACGTCGCGCTCGAGCCATTTCCCGATCGCGTCGTGAATCTGCGTATCGTCGGCGTTCGTCATGGCCGTTTCGGCACCAGCACCGTGCGCTTGTAGCTCATCACCGTCGTGCCGCCCTGCTTCCAGGCGCGCGTCGCGACCGTGACGATGCCCTGGGTGGGACGCGATTTCGACTCGCGCTTCTCGAGCACCGTGGACTCGGCGTACAGCGTGTCGCCGTTGAACACCGGCGCCGGCATCACGATGTCGGTCCAGCCCAGGTTCGCGATCGCCTTCTGGCTCACGTCGGCGACGCTCATGCCGGCGACGATCGCGAGCGTGAGCGCGCTGTTCACGAGCGGCTTGCCGAACTCGGTGCCCTTGGCGTATTCCTCGTCGAAGTGCAGCGGGTGCTGGTTCATGGTCAGCAGCGTGAACCAGGTGTTGTCGGCCGCGGTGATGGTGCGGCCGGGCCAGTGCTTGTAGGTGTCGCCGACCGTGAACTCCTCGAAGTAGCGCCCCCCCTGCACGGCGGCTACTTCTTGTTCCAGACCGGCTTGCGCTTCTCGGCGAAGGCCGCGATGCCCTCGCGCCCCTCGTCGCTCGCGGCGTTGCACGAGATCACCTCGCCGGCGATCTTGTACGCGCCCTCCAGCCCCAGCTCGAGCTGGCGGTAGAACAGGCGCTTGCCGGCGGCGACCGCGCCCTGCGGCTTGGAAGCCACCAGCGCGGCGAGCCGGTCGACCTCGGCGTCGAGCTCATCCGGCGCCACCACGCGATTGACCAGGCCGTAGGCCTTCGCGGTCGGCGCGTCGATGAACTCGCCGGTGAGCAGCATCTCCATCGCGTTCTTGCGCCCGACGTTGCGCGCGAGCGCCACGCTCGGGGTGGAGCAGAACAGGCCGAAGTTGACCCCGCTCACCGCGAACTTGGCGCTGTCGGCGGCGACCGCGAGATCGCACTGCGCCACCAGCTGGCAGCCGGCGGCGGTCGCAGTGGCGTGCACCTTGGCGATCACCGGCTGCGGCAGCGACACGATCGAGACCATCATGCGGCCGCACTTCTGGAACAGCGCCTCGATTCTCTCCTGGGTGCCGAGCGCGCCGATCTCCTTCAGGTCGTGGCCGGCGCAGAACCCGCGTCCGCGCGCGGCGATCACCACCACGCGGATCGACGCGTCCTTCGCCAGGGCGTCGAAGGCGGACTGCAGCTCTTCGAGCATCGCGCCCGAGAGCGCGTTGTACTGCTCCGGTCGGTTGAGCGTGAGGGTGGCGATCCCGTCGCGGTCCTCGCGCAGCAGGATCGGTTCTTGGGTTTGAGGGTTGGCGCTCATCTTGCCTCCTTCACGAATCGATCGCGGACGCGGACTTGGCCTTCTCGCGCAATGCGAATTTCTGGATCTTGCCGGTGGAAGTCTTGGGCAGCTCGCCGAACACCACGGCGCGCGGCGCCTTGAACTTCGCCATGTGGCCGCGGCAGAACTCGACCAGCTCCTTCTCGCTCGCCCTGGCGCCGGGCTTGAGCTCGATGAAGGCGCACGGCGTCTCGCCCCATTTCTCGTCCGGCATCGCGACCACCGCCGCGGCCATCACCGCCGGGTGGCGGTACAGTACGTCCTCCACCTCGATCGAGGAGATGTTCTCGCCGCCCGAGATGATGATGTCCTTCGAGCGGTCCTTGATCTTGACGTAGCCGTCGGGCTGCATCACCGCCAGGTCGCCCGAATGGAACCAGCCGCCGCGGAACGCCTCCTGGGTCGCCTTGGGGTTCTTCAGGTAGCCCTTCATGGTGATGTTGCCGCGGAACATGATCTCGCCCATCGTCTCGCCGTCGGCGGGCACCGGGCGCATGGTCTCCGGGTCCATCACCGTCAGCCCCTCTTCCACGATGTAGCGCACGCCCTGGCGGCCGTTCTTGTGCACCTGCTCGCCGAGCGGCAGGTCCTGCCATTCGGGCTGCTTGGCGCACACCGTGGCCGGGCCGTAGGTCTCGGTCAGGCCGTAGACGTGGGTGATCGAAAAGCCCATTTTCTCCATGCCCTCGATCACCGCCGCCGGCGGCGCCGCGCCGGCCACCATCGCGTTCACCTTCCAGTCGATGCCGCGCCGCAGCTCGGCCGGCGCGTTGATCAGCGTCTGGTGCACGATCGGCGCGCCGCAGTAGTGGGTGACGTGGTGGCGCTTGATGAGATCGAAGATCCTTTCCGCCTCGACCTTTCTCAGGCAGACGCTCGTCCCCGCGTTGGCCGCCATGGTCCACGGGAAGCACCAGCCGTTGCAGTGGAACATCGGCAGCGTCCACAGGTAGACCGAGTGCTGCGGCATGCCCCACACCAGGATGTTGCCCACCCCGTTGAGGTAGGCGCCGCGGTGGTGGTAGACCACCCCCTTCGGGTTGCCGGTGGTGCCCGAGGTGTAGTTGAGCGAGATCGCCTGCCACTCGTCCGCCGGGGCCTGCCAGGCGTAGTTCGGGTCGCCCTCGGCGAGCAGCGCCTCGTAGGTCGTCTTGCCCAGCCGCTTGCCCGGCCCGTCGTACTCCGGGTCCTCGACGTCGATCACCTCGAGCGGCCGGCCGAGCTTCGCCAGCGCGGCCTCGATCACGGGCGAGAACTCGCGGTCGGCGAGAATCAGCTTCGCCCCGCCGTGATTGAGCATGAACGCGATCGCCTCGGCGTCGAGACGCGTGTTGAGCGTGTTGAGCACCGCGCCGCACATCGGCACCCCGAAGTGCGCCTCGTTCATCGCGGGAATGTTGGGCAGCATCGCCGCCACCGTGTCCCCCTTGCCGATGCCGCGCTTCGCCAGCGCCGAGCCGAGCCGGCGGCAGTTGGCGTAGGTCTGGCGCCAGGTATCGCGCCGCGCGCCATGCACCACCGAAGCGCGCTCCGGATAGACGTAGGCCGCGCGCTCGACGAACGACAGCGGCGTGAGCGGCGCGTAGTTGGCGGGATTGCGCTCGAGGTCCTGCTCGTAGGGGTTGGCTGGCATGGGCCAAAAGTATAGCGCCGCGCGCGAGGCCCCGGTAAGGTACGCCCGCTATATGAGCCCTGGAATCCAATACGCGCTCGGCGCGATGCTGCTGTTCGGGGTCGGCGACCTGATCTACAAGCGCGGGGCCGCGGCCGGCGCGCTGCCGCACCAGTTCCTCATGGTGCAGTCCTGGGTGTTCCTGCCCACTGTCGCCGCGTACGGGCTGGTCACCGGATCGCTGCACTTCGTCGCGGGCACGCTGTGGGGCCTGCCGGTCGGCGTGCTGGTGCTGACCGGCTTCTACAACTTCGCCCACAGCCTGAAATCCGGCCCGGTAAGCGTCAACGCGCCGGTATTCCGCTTGAGCTTCGTCATCACGGCCGCGCTCGCCGTGGCGCTACTCGGCGAGCCCCTCTCCGCATACAAAGTCGCGGGCATCGCGCTCGCGCTCGTGGCGGTCTGGCTGCTGCTGGGCGCCCCGGCGGCCGTCGACGCGGGCCGGCACGAGAACCGCTCTTCGCTGGCGCGGGTGCTGGT
>JBAUTD010000251.1:0-2723 GCA_049582045.1 Burkholderiales bacterium | reverse complement strand
CGCGCGGCGCGCTCTCATTTGACGAACGCCATCAGCAGGTTGTCGGAGGGGTCGTGCGGCTGGGCGAGGCGCGCGCCCGTGTGGCGCAAGCCGAGCGCCTCGAGGCGCCGCACCCATTCGTCGACCGGGGCGAAGTGGCGCCGCTCGGCGGCGTTGGTCTCCCACGGCGCGCCGAGGCCGGCGTTGAACACCGTGTGCGCGAGCGACACGAAGGCGTCCATCTGCGGGCTGGTGACGTCGTGGTCGCGCAGGATGAAGATGCCGCCGGGGCGCAGGATGCGGTGGATCGAGCGCACGAAACCCTCCAGCGCCGGCGGCGCGATGTGGTGCAGGCCGATAAAGCAGGTCACCAGGTCGGCGCTGGCGTCGGCGACGCTCTGCGGCGCGATCGGGGCGTAATCGTCAAGCGGCACGAAGCGGCCGAGCTTGCGCAAGCCGCCGCGCTCGACGATGTCGACCGGCGAGTTGCCCGGCGCGAGATCGTTCACCAGCACGAGCGGCCCGCGCACGCGGATGTGCTTCCTGAGGTCGCTGATGTAGCGGCCGGTGGTGCCGATCTCGACGTAGCCGTCGAAGTCGCGCCGCTCGCCCAGCAGTTCGAGCGTCTGCCGCGTCATCTCGCGCTTCTGCCTGCCGAGCGAGGGCAAGGCGTAGAACAGCTCCGACAGCGCGGGCTTGATCGATGCCAGGTTGAGCTGGATATGGCGGTAGATCGCTTCGTCGTCGGGGTGCAGCCGGCAGGCCTGCTTGATCAGGGTGTGGAAGCGGTCTTCCGGATAGATGCGGTACACGTTCTGCAGGAAGCGGTAGAACGCGTCGGCGCGGGCCTCGTCGCCGTAGACCTGGTGGAAGTCGCCCATCCGCCTGGCCTCCTGCGGCGCCGGCGCCTGGAGCGTCGGCGCGTAGTACTTGTCCCACAGGACATTGCGCAAGCGAAACCCTGGGTCGAGCCTACGCTTGAGCGCGAACAGCTCCTTCGCGCGCGGGTAGGCGCGGTGGAACTGCTCCGGCGTCGCGTGCGGCTGGTAGGGCAGGTAGTAGGTGCCGCCGACGCTCAGCACGGCGTCGATCAGCTCGCGCGTCCAGACCGCGACCCGCTCGCGCGCGTTTTCGCGGGTGCGCTGCTTGTAGTACATGACGAACGCGAAGGTTTCGCCGCGCGCCCAGGCGAGCAGCGAGCCCGGGTCGGCGAAGGCGTGGCGCACCGAGATGTTGAGCATGTTGACCCGGTGGCGGTGCAGCACCTCGGCCATCTTCGGCACGAACTCGTCGAAGCGCTCGACCGGGACGAAGTACTCCTGCAGCACGTAGGTGCGGTGCTCGCGCGACGGCGGCTCGAGCTCGGCGACGTCGTAGCCGGCCTCGTAGTTGCGCCAGTGCACCTTCGAGCGCAGGTAGAGCAGCGGATCGATCAGGTACTCGCGGCGCCACTTGCCGAAGGGCGTCTCCGAGATCGCCCACAGAAAATAATTTTCCAGCGGGTAGGCGTGGCGCTGCGGCTGCAGCCGGTAGGGCGCCGTGACCGGCTCGTCGGTCTCGACCCAGGTCACTGCGCGCGCACGCGCGTAGTCGGGCGCGTAAAGGTCCGCGTTGTGAAAGACCGCCTTCGGATCGTTGCGCACGTTCTCGCGAAACCATGCCGCGTACCGGCTCGTGGGCATCTTCTCGTGCACCCGCGCGACGCGCCGGTTGTCGGCGAGCTCGAGCTCGGCCTCGACGATCACGCCCAGGCCTCCATAGCCGCCGATCGCGCCGTAGAAGAGCTCGGCGTTCTGCCGCGGGCTCGCCTCGGCCAGCTCGCCGTCGGCCAGCACGAGCCTGATCGAGCGCACCGACAGGATCAGCGGGCCCAGGCCGATGTAGCGCCCGTGCACGTTGACGCTCAACGACCCGCCGACGGTGAAGTTGGCGTAGGTCTGCATGATCTTGACCGCCAGCCCGTGCGCGTCGACGAAGCGCTGGATGTCGCACCAGCGGATCCCGGTCTGGACGCGGATCGTCTTGTCGAGCGGCGAGAAGGCGACCACGTGGTTCAAGCGGCGCATGTCCAAGTGCAGGCTTGCCGGGCTGGCGGTCTGCCCGCCCATGCTGAAGCGCCCGCCGCCGATCGACAGCGCGCCGCTGCTGCGCCGCACCGCCTGCTGCACTTCCTCGATGCTGGTCGGCGTGGCGACCGCCCATACCGCCACCGGGTTGAGGCGGGTGACGTCGTTTACGATCGTCTGCGCGTCGGCGTGCATGGCGAGCCTCAGCTCACGGTGAGATAGTCGGCGCGGACCTCGAGCGGGTCGATGCCGTAGCGGTTCTCGCCGGCGGAGCCGCGCCGCAGCCCCAGCTCGACCAGGGCCCACAGCACGCCGAGCACCGGCACCAGGAGCGCCACGAACCAGAGCGGCGACTTGGCGCGGTCGTGCAGCCGCTTGGTGCAGAGCGCGGCGAGCGCCCAGAAGTAGGGCGGGTACAGCATCAGCGTGCTGCCGTAGCCGAGCGCCGAGTCGAGCGCGGCGAACAGCATCCCGAAGGCGACGCTCGCCCAGACCAGCGACCACCAGAACGCCGCCCGGCGCAGGCGGCCGCGGAACGAGAAGAACAGCCAGAGCAACCGCTTTTGCATCGTTCCCCCTATTGCGATGTGCGAAGCAAAGCCGACGCAGGCGATTCAGCCGCGTCCGAATCCCGAAGGCCGGCGACGAGCTCGCGCACCTGCGCCGGCGCGGCTGCCG
>JBAUTD010000250.1:0-7195 GCA_049582045.1 Burkholderiales bacterium | reverse complement strand
CCCGCCGGGGGCGCGTGCGATGCGAGCGAGCGTGCCGCCTCGTCGCGCAGCGCGGCGCGAACCTGGTCCCCGTCGAGAAAGTACATCGCCAAGCCGGTCGCGACGAGCAGCACGCCGATAATGGCTGCGCCGACGCGGCCGGCGTTGCCCGGCTCGATCTTGCCTTCGATGCGGCCCAGCACGGCCACGAGAAGGAAGATGATGCCGGCCAGCAAGAAGACCCGGGCGAGCGGCAAATCCACCAGTCTGGCCAGCATGTCCTGCATAGCGGCGTTCCGTTCAATTGGGCCGGCACGAATTCTCGAACTGCCCGCAGGCGGCGGCGAGGAAGTAATTCCCACTCCCTTCTTGAAGAACTGCCGTCTTGCCATTGAACTACGCCCCCGCGCCCCAACCCTATTCCTGATAATTAGCGCAATCCGGAGAAACCCCATGAGCAAGTACGCATTCGGCAAGACCGTTCCCTTGGACCCCGCAGCCGCCGTGAAGAAAGTGACTGAGGCGCTGTCCAAAGAGGGCTTCGGCGTGTTGACCGAGATCGACGTCTCGGCAACCATGAAGAAGAAACTCAACCTCGACCTGCCCCCCTACAAGATCCTCGGCGCCTGCAATCCGCACCTCGCCAGCCAGGCGATCGCCGCCGAGCCGCAAATCGGCGCGCTCCTGCCGTGCAACGTGGTGGTGCGCCAGGACGCGGCGGGCGACACGCGAGTCGAGTTCATGGATCCGAACGCAGTGCTGAAGTTGGTCGACCGGCCCGAGGTCAACCACCTCGCGGCGGAGGTGCGCAGCAGGCTCGAGCGGGTGATGGCTGCCGTCTGAGCGCCGCCGGTCTCCGGGGCCGTTGTAGAATTTCACCCATGATCCGGGTGACCGTCAACGGCGCGCCTCACCGCTTCGAGCACCCGCTCGCCGTGGAAGAGCTGATCGCGCGGCTGGAGCTCGCAGGCAAGAAAGTCGCGGTCGAGCGCAACGGCGAGATCGTCCCGAGGAGCGCGCACGCGGTCACGCAGGTGGCTGATGGCGACGCGCTGGAAATCGTGGTCGCGGTGGGCGGAGGCTGAACATGGCTAGACAAGACGACCTGGTCGTCGCTGGGCGCTCCTATTCTTCCCGGTTGCTGGTCGGCACGGGCAAGTACAAGGATTTCGCCGAAACACGCGGTGCGATCGAAGCCTCGGGCGCGCAGATCGTCACCGTGGCGATCCGGCGCACCAACATCGGTCAGACGGCGGGCGAGCCGTCGCTGCTCGATTTTCTGCCGCCTTCGAAGTTCACCTATCTGCCGAACACGGCAGGTTGCTACAACGCGCAGGACGCGATCCGCACCTTGCGCCTGGCGCGCGAACTGCTCGACGGGCACAAGCTGGTCAAGCTCGAAGTGCTCGGCGATCCGCAGTCCCTCTACCCCAACATGCCCGAGACGCTGGCGGCGGCGAAGCAGCTGGTCGAGGATGGCTTCGAGGTCATGGTGTACTGCTCGGACGATCCGATTCAGGCCAAGATGCTGGAGGACATCGGCTGCGTCGCGGTTATGCCGCTCGCGTCGCTTATCGGCTCCGGCATGGGAATCCTCAATCCGTGGAACCTTCAGCTGGTGATCGAGCGCGTCGGCGTGCCGGTGCTGGTGGACGCGGGCGTCGGCACCGCGTCGGACGCCGCCATCGCGATGGAGCTCGGCTGCGACGGCGTACTGATGAACACGGCCATTGCCGGCGCCAGAAATCCGGTGCTGATGGCGCAGGCGATGAGAAAGGCGGTGGAAGCCGGCAGGGAAGCGTTCCTCGCCGGCCGCATGCCGAAGAAGCTCTACTCCGCAACGCCGTCCTCCCCTACCGCAGGCACGATCACGTCCTCGCAGCCCAAAGCTGCGTGACCCGGCCGATCCGCAGCTACGTGCTGCGCCAGGGCAGGACATCGGCTGCCCAGCAGCGCGCGCTGGACACGCTGTACGCGCGCTACGGACTGCGCTATTCAGCGCATTCCATTGCCCCACTTGACCTATTCGGTCGCCGCGCCCCGCTCGTGCTGGAGATCGGATCGGGCATGGGCGAGACCACCGCGGTAATCGCCGCGGCGCAGCCCGACACCGATTTCATCGCGGTCGAAGTTCACGGTCCCGGCGTCGGCAGCCTGCTCAATCGCATCGAGGCGCAAGGACTCGCCAATCTGCGCGTCATTCGGCACGACGCGGTCGAAGTGCTCGAGCACATGATCGCCGAAGCGTCGCTTGCGGGGCTGCACCTGTTTTTTCCGGACCCCTGGCCCAAGAAACGGCACCACAAGCGCCGCCTGGTGCAGCCCGCATTCGTCGCGCTCGCCGCGCGCAGGCTCGCGCCGGGAGGCTACCTGCACGTTGCCACCGACTGGCCGGAATACGCGGAGCAGATCCTGCAAGTACTGTCCGACGAGCCCTTGCTGCAAAACGCGGCTGCGGGCTTCGCCGAGCGCCCGGCGCATCGTCCGCTGACGAAGTTCGAACAGCGCGGCCTGGCGCTGGGGCACCCGGTGCGCGACATCCTGTTCCGCAGACGCGGCGGCTAGGCGAGGAACAGCTCGACCAGCTCGTTCAGGAAGCGCCGTCCGCGCTCGGTCGGCCGAATGCGCCGCCAGTCGCGCTCGAGCAGACCTTTGTCCTGCGCCCGCGCGAGGGCCGACTCGATCGATCCGAGCGGCAGCCCGGTGCGGGCGCGGAACAGATCGACCGCGAAGCCCTCGGTCAGGCGCAGCGCGTTCAGCATGAACTCGAACGGAAGCTCTGCGGGCTCTACCTGTCTTTGCTCGGAAATCGTCCCACCCTTCGCCTGAAGATAGTCGCGCGGCTGCTTGATGCGCGCGTGCCGCGTCACCCGGTCCGGGAAGCTCAGCTTGCCGTGCGCGCCAGCGCCGATCCCGATGTAGTCGCCGAACTCCCAGTAGTTGAGGTTGTGGCGCGAGCGCCGCCCGGGGCGCGCGAAAGCCGACGTCTCGTAGTGCTCGAAGCCGGCTGATCCGAGGGCATCCTCCACCGCCAACCCCATGTCGGCGCACAGATCGTGCTCCGGCAGCGTCGGGCGCTTGCTCCAGAACACCGTGTTCGGCTCGATGGTCAGCTGATAGGCGGACAGGTGCGGCGTGCCGAAGCGCGCAGCCTCGCCGATGTCGGCGCGCGCCTGTGAAAGCGACTGCCCGGGCAGGCCGTACATGAGATCAAGATTGACGTTTTCGAACTCGCGCAGCGCGAGCTCGGCAGCGCGGCGCGCGTCGTCCGCCGAGTGGATGCGGCCGAGCGCCGACAGCATGCTGTCGTCCAGGCTCTGCACCCCGAGCGAGAGGCGATTCACGCCCGCTTCGCGAAAACCCCGAAAGCGCCCCGCCTCGACCGTGCCGGGGTTCGCTTCCAGCGTCACTTCCGCGTCCGGCTCGAGCGGCAGGCGTGCGCGCACCTGGGACAGCAGGCGGTCTATCGATCCGGGCGAAAACAGACTCGGGGTGCCGCCGCCGATAAAGACGGTCGTCAGCCGCCGGCCCCATACCGACGGCAGGAGCTCCTCGAGGTCGGCGATCAGCGTGTCGACGTATTCGTCTTGCGGAAGGTCCGAGGCGCGCTCGTGCGAATTGAAGTCGCAATAGGGGCACTTGCGCACGCACCACGGAATATGGACGTACAGCGCAAGCGGCGGCAGCACCTCCAGCCGCACCGTGCGCGGGCGCTCAAGTTCGATCTTCATCGCCCAGGCGCGCGAGCAGCCTTGCGAGCGCCTGCCCGCGATGGCTGATGCGGTTCTTCTGGTCCGCGTCGAGCTCGGCCGAGGTGCAGCGCCGCTCCGGAAGGTAGAACAACGGATCGTAGCCGAAGCCGCCCGCGCCGCGCGGCGCGGACGCGATCTCGCCCCGCCAGACGCCTTCCGCAACCAGCGGCTCCGGGTCGTCCGCGCGCCGCAGCAGCACCACCACGCAGTAGTAGTGCGCGCGCCGGTCGCCGACTCCGGCGAGCGCGCCGAGCAGCTTGGAATTATTGCGCGCATCGCGCTCATCGCGCGAGCCGTCCCTGCCGGCGTAGTACGCGGAGTGCACTCCCGGCGCACCGCCAAGCGCGTCCACACAGAGCCCGGAATCGTCGGCCAGCGCGGGCAGGCCGGAAGCCCGGCTCGCGTGACGCGCCTTGGCGAGCGCGTTCTCGAGGAAAGTCGCGTGCGGCTCGTCAGCTTCGGCGATAGCGAGCGACGCCTGGGCGCTCACCTCGATCGCGAGCGGCGCGAGCAGCGCCCCGATCTCGCGTAGCTTGCCGGGATTGTTGGAGGCTAAGACGAGCTTGTTCACAGCCCTAGCGCGCGGCGCTGGTGGCCGACCAGCTCGGCGATGCCGCGCGAAGCGAGCGAAAGCAGGGCATCCATCTCGTCGCGCGAATACGGCGCTCCCTCGGCCGTTCCCTGCACTTCGACGAACCCCCCCGCGCCCGTCATCACGACGTTCATGTCGGTGTCGCAGGCCGAGTCCTCGGCATAGTCCAGATCGAGCACCGGAACCCCCTGATAGATTCCGACCGATACCGCAGCGACGAACTCCTTTACCGGCAGCGCCTGCAACATGCCGCGCTCCACCATCCAGCGAAGCGCGTCGTGCACCGCGACGAAGGCGCCGGTAATGGCGGCCGTACGCGTGCCGCCATCGGCCTGCAGCACGTCGCAATCCACCTGGATAGTTCGCTCGCCCAGCGCGGCCAGGTCGATCACGGCGCGCAAGGCCCTGCCTATCAGGCGCTGGATCTCGAGCGTCCGGCCCGATTGCCTGCCGCGCGCCGCTTCGCGCTCGGACCGGGTATTCGTGGCGCGCGGCAGCATGCCGTATTCGGCCGTGAGCCAACCACGCCCTTTGTCGCGCAGGAAAGGCGGCACCCGTTCCTCGACGCTGGCGGTGCACAGCACGCGCGTATCGCCGAATTCGATCAGCACGGAACCCTCCGCGTGGCGCGTCCAGCCGCGCTGAATGCGAACCGGGCGCAACTGCTGCGGCTGCCTCCCGCCGGGACGGGTCATGGCGCGCCCGAATGCTTGCGCAGCGCTGCCTTGATTTCGGCGATCTCGCGCTCGATGTCTTCGTCGCTCATGCGCATGTAATCCGGTTCGGTCGCAGCGAAATCCTGCACGTCGGTGGGCAGCTCGTGAAAAGGGAGAGTGAAGGGCTCGTCGGATGGGGCGATCTCGCCCTCGCCCCACGCCATTGCGAGCACCGAAACATTATCGCATTGTGCCCCGGCCCTCGCTTCGGCCAGCGCGCCAAGGGCGGCTACGGCCTGAGGCAGGTCCTTCGCGCGCAGGCCATCCAGCAACTGCCGTTCGGTCAGCGGCCCCCACAGCCCGTCCGAACACATTAGAACCAGGTCGTCCTTCGCCAGCCGCGCGCTCGCAGCCGGCTCGAGCCGGGGCGCATGCTCGCTGCCGAGGCACCGGGTCAGGATGTTTCGCTCGGGATGCGTGGGCGCCGCTTCCTCTCGAATATGCCCCATGTCGATCAGGTGCTGCACGCGGGAGTGATCCTTGGTGCGCATGGCCACTCGCCCGCGCCGGATGAGATACAGACGCGAGTCGCCCACGTGTGACCAATACGCATACCCGTCCTGCACCACGCACGCCACCACCACCGTGCGCGGCGTCTCGCGCAACCCGCGCAGCTGCGCCTCCTGGACGATCGCGCCGTGCGCTCGCGCGAGCCCGCGGAACAGGAACATGTCGGGATCGGCCAGCTTCGGATTCGCCTCGCTCCTGAAGTCCTGCGCAAGGCTCTCGAGCGCGACTTGTGCCGCGACCTCGCCGTGCAGATGCCCGCCCATCCCGTCGGCGACGACCATAAGCAGCGCGTCGCTCGTCGCCCAGTGGCCGAGACGGTCTTGGTTGTAGCGTCGCGCGCCGATGCGGCTATCTTGAGCGATCGAGAATTTCATCTTTCCGGCGCGTCATGCCCGGCGCTTGCGCAGTTTCGCCACAGCGCCCATCAGCTGGTCCAGGATCGGCCATCGGCGCTGCCTCAACACGGGCTCCTTGTGCCCGCGCAACGCCTGTTGCAGCTCGAACACGCTCTGCGGCCGCTCCAGATGATCAAGCCGCAGGCACCAGTCGATGATGGTCAGCAGCTCCTCCGAATACTTCCCGGCCCAGGCCTTGCGTGCCGGGACCAGGCGGTCGCGCTCGAGCCTCTTGTCGGCGGGCTGCGGTGGCGCCAACGCCATACATGCGTACATGCTCGCGCCGACCGAATAGATGTCGCTCCAGGGTCCGAGGTGCTCGCGCCGCGTATGGTGCTCGGGCGAGGCGTAGCCCGGGGTGTACATCGGAGGAAGCTTCGTCCCCTCCTCGGTCAGCGTCTGGCGCGCGGCGCCGAAATCGATCAGCAGCGGCGTGCCATCGTTTCGGATGTAGATGTTTCCCGGCTTGATATCGAGGTGGAGCATCTTGTTCGTGTGCACTTCCCGCAGGCCGTTCAGCAGCTGCGCGAAAGTGCGCCTCACCCAGGACTCGGGCAGCGCGCCGCTGCGCGCGTGGACGTGCTCCTGCAGCGTGCGTCCACGCTCGTAGCGCATCACCAGGTACACCGTCTCGTTGGCGCGGAAGAAATTGAGCACCCGCACGACGTTCGGGTGAGACAGCCTCGCCAGCGCCTTTCCCTCGTCGAAGAAGCAGCGCATGCCGTATCGGAACGTCGCGAGATTCTCCTCCGGGATGCTGGGAGAAGTCTGATCGCCTGTGCGCAGCGCGAGCTGCGCCGGAAGGTACTCCTTGATCGCCAGCGGCACCTCGTTCTCGTCGTGCGCGAGGTATACGATGGAAAAGCCACCCGAGGAAAGAACTCTCAACAATCGGTAATTCAGCAGCTGATAGCCTTCCGGTAAAGGCTGGTTGGCTTGGGCTGGCATCCACCTTATGATACCTGCTTCCTCCAGAAAACCGTGATCGCAGTTGCGCACTATTGAACGCTCCGCGTCGCATCGGCACGCACCATGATTCACAGCATGACCGGATACGCGGTCGCCTCGACCGAGACGCCGCGCGGAACTCTCAGCCTCGAGTTGCGCAGCGTCAATTCGCGCTTTCTCGACCTGCAGTTTCGCGTCGCCGACGAGTTGCGTGCGCTCGAGCCGGCGTTGCGCGAGATGATTACCGCGCGCCTGGCGCGCGGCAAGGTCGACTGCCGGGTGCTTTTCGCGGCGGGGACCGCG
>JBAUTD010000249.1:0-1868 GCA_049582045.1 Burkholderiales bacterium | reverse complement strand
GTGCAGACCCTGGTCGCGCTGGCGGTATATTGCGCCCCGGTAATGGCGCCGGTGGCGGCGCTTTCGCTCGGAGTCGCGCCTTCGGCGATCGGCTATTTCATCGCCCTGGTGTACCTCGGCAGCATGCTCGGCAGCGTGACCTCCGGCGGCTGGGTTGCGCGCTTCGGGCCGATCCGCGTCAGCCAGGTAGGCCTTGCGCTCAGCCTGGTCGGTCTGGCGTTGGGAGCTTCGGCATCGCTGCCGCTGATGGCGCTCGGCGCCGTTGTGATCGGGCTGGGCTACGGCCCGGCGACGCCCGCGAGTTCGCACATTCTCGCGCGTGCTACTCCTCCAGGGCTGGTGGCGCTGACATTTTCGATCAAGCAGACCGGCGTTCCGCTGGGCGGGGCGATCGCGGGCGCGCTGGTGCCGGCAATGATCCATGCGCTCGGCTGGCGCGCGAGCGCGCTTGCGATCGGGCTCGCCTGCCTGGCGCTCGCCTTCGCGGTCGAGCCGGTGCGGTCGCGCTACGACCATGGATTGAATCGAAAGGCGCCGATTTCCCTGCGCTCGGCGTTCGCGCCGGTCGCGCTTGTCCTGCGCGAGGGCCGGCTGAGGGAAATGGCGTTGACCTCATTCATCTACGGCGGAGTGCAGATCACGCTGGTCACTTACCTGGTGACCTTCCTGACCGATGCCTTTGCGTTGCGTCTGGTGCTGGCGGGGCTGGTGATGGCGGTGTCGCAGGTCGCGAGCGTGATCGGCCGCGTGGTCTGGGGCGTGGTCGCCGACCGCGTGCTGTCCCGGCGCAGGATGCTCGGGCTGCTGGGGTTGGGAATGGGCGTCTCCGCGATCGTGACCCTTGCGGCGGGGCCGCAGTGGCCCGGATGGCTGCTGTTCGTGTACGCCGCGGTATTTGGCGCGACGGCGGTAGGCTGGAACGGCGTCTACCTCGCCGAAGTGGCGCACCTTGCGCCCCAGGGGCAGACCAGTCAGGCAACCGGGGGGTGCCTGTTCTTCACTTTTCTGGGCGTTGTGGTCACGCCGCCGCTGTTCAACGTCGTGCTGTCCCTCGCCGGCGGCTACGCCGCGGCCTACGCGGTTTTCGGCGTGCCGTCGCTGGCGATCGGCGCACGACTCCTGCTCGCCCGCCCAAGCTAGAATCGCCCGCTATGCAATCCGTCCCGGTGGGGTTCCGGCCGATCGAGCGCGCCAGCCCGTTCATCGATCTGATCGGCCCGCTCTACGAGCGCAGGCGCGACGCGACGGTGTCGCTCGGGCTGCGCATCGAGGGCAAGCACGCCAACCGGCGCGGCATTTGCCACGGCGGAGTACTCGCCACGCTAGCCGACGTTGCGCTCGGTTATTCGATGGGCGTCACGACCGGCGGCAAGTCCTCGCTGGTGACGGCCAGCCTGACGATCGACTATGCCGGCAGCGCCAAAGTCGGCGACTGGGTCGAAGCGCGGGTCGAGGTGCAGCGCGTCGGCTCCCGACTCGGATTCGCCAACTGCTATCTGCTTGCCGACGAGCAGCGCATCGTGCGCGCGAGCGCGATCTTCGCGCTTGGCAAGAAGTCGGGTTGACCCTGCGGCAATGAGATCGGTCATCCTGGTCCACGGGCTGTGGATGCCCGGGCTCGCCATGTCGCCCATGGCGGGGCGGCTGTCGCGGGCAGGCTACCGCTGCCACCTGTTCGACTATGCCGGGCGCGAACGGCCGCTGGCTGCGAACGCGGAGCGCTTGGCGCAGTACGCGCGAAGCGTGGGGCCGGCGCATTTCGTCGGCCACAGCCTGGGCGGCCTGGTGGTGCTCGAGGCGCTCAATGCGAATCCCGCGCTCGCGGTCGAAAGGGTGACGCTGCTCGGCACGCCGGCGCGCGGCTGCCT
>JBAUTD010000248.1:0-2745 GCA_049582045.1 Burkholderiales bacterium | reverse complement strand
GCCCATTCGTCCCCAGCGGCGGGCGCGTAGTCCATGCGGCAGCTGATCACGCGCTGCGTCCCCGGCACGAGCTCGGCCGGCCGCGCGCGCAGCGCGCCGTGACGCGCCATATAATCCATCTCGCCCTGCCAACCCAGGCGCAGCCATTGGGCGAGTCGTCCTTCGGCGGCGGCGAGATCGATGTCGGCGATGCCGACGGCCTGGAAGCCGAGCTCACCGCCCCAGCGCTTGATCTTCGCCGCGAGTGCGCTGTAGTCCATATGCCGGATACTAGATGAGCGAGTCGCTTGTTCTGCCGGACGAAGATGCGACCCGACGGCTCGGGGCTGCGCTCGCCGCGGGCATCGCACCGGGCCGGGTCATTTTCCTCAGCGGGGACCTGGGAGCGGGAAAAACTACGCTGGTTCAGGGACTTCTGCGCGCACTGGGCTTTGCCGGAAGGGTCAAGAGCCCGACCTATTCTCTGGTTGAACTTTACAAGCTTTCGAGCTTAAACTTGTATCACTTTGATTTCTATCGGTTCGAAGACCGATCTGAATGGGTCGATTCAGGCTTTCGGGAATACTTCAACCCGGACTCGGCGTGCGTGGTCGAATGGCCCGAGCGAGTCGCGGGTCTGCTCGCGCCGCCGGATCTCGCGCTGCAGCTGGAATTTTCCGCGACCGGGCGTCGCGCCCTGTTGCAGGCGCACACGGCAGCCGGCCGCGCCTGGCTCGCCGCTGCCTTGAAGCGCTGGCCGCAGGCCTGATCGCGCTGCTGCTGCTTCACTTCGCCCCGCCCGCCTTCGCCCAGGAGCAGATCGTCGCCGCACGGCTGTGGCCGGCGCCCGACTACACGCGCCTGACACTCGAGTCGAAGCATCCGATCAAGTTCAAGCTGTTCAGCGTGAAGGGCCCGGACCGCCTGGTGCTCGATCTCGAGGGCGTCGACCTCGGCTCCGCACTGCAAGACCTGCAAAGCAAGGTGAGCGCGGACGACCCCTACATCCAGAGCCTGCGCGTGGCGCGCAACCGCCCGGACGTGGTGCGCGTCGTGCTCGATCTCAAAACCGAGGTCAAGCCGCAGGTGTTCGCGCTCAAGCCGATCGCCGAATACGGCGACCGGCTGGTCCTCGACATCTATCCCGCGCACCCGAAGGACCCGCTGCTCGCGCTGATCGAGTCGGACGGCAAGCTGGCGCCCAAGGGCCCCCCCGGCTCCGCCGAGCCGGCGGTGGCGCGGCTCGCGACTATCGTCATCGATCCCGGGCACGGGGGCGAGGATCCCGGCGCGAAGGGACGCCACGGCACCTACGAAAAGAACGTCACCCTGATGATCGGCCGGCGGCTGAAGAAGCTGATCGACGCCGAGCCCGACATGCGCGCGATGCTCACGCGCAACGGCGACTACTACCTGCCGCTCGCGGCGCGGGTCGAGAAGGCACAGCAGGTGCACGCAGACCTGTTCGTGTCGATCCACGCCGACTCCGCCCGCATCATGGGCCGGCACGCCAGCGGCTCCTCCGTGTATGCGCTGTCGCAGCGGCGCGCCACTTCGGAAACGGCACGCTGGCTGGCCAAGAGCGAGAACGACTCCGACCTGATCGGAGGCGCGAACCTGGGCAGCAAGGACACTTACCTGCGCAAGACGCTGCTCGACCTGTCCCAGACCGGCACCATCGACTACAGCCTTCAGCTCGGCAGCTCCGTGCTCTCCGAGCTCGGGCGGGTCAACCCCTTGCACCGCGGTCACGTCGAGCAGGCGAGCTTCGCCGTGCTGACCGCGCCCAATATCCCCTCGATCCTGGTCGAAACCGCGTTCATCTCCAACCCGAAGGAGGAAAGGCGGCTGAACGACGGCGCTTACCAGGAAAAAATCGCGCGCGCGATCTTCGACGGCATCAAGGATTACGTCGCGAAGCACCCGCCGCGGCCGCAGTCGCCGCTCGCCTCGCTGCGCTGATTCAGGCCGATGCCTTCGCGCGGCGGTGGCGCAGCCACTCGAACGCGATCGGCAGCAGCGACAGGGCGATGACCCCCAGGATCGCGAGCGTGAGGTTGTTCTTCACCACCGGCAGGTTGCCGAAGTAGTAGCCGGCCGCGGTGAGCGACACCACCCACAGCAGGGCGCCGCCGATGCTGAAGCCGAGAAAGCGGCCGTAGGCCATGCGCCCGACGCCGGCGACGAACGGCACGTAGGTGCGCACGATCGGCACGAACCTCGCGATGACCACCGCCTTGCCGCCGTGCCGCTCGTAGAAGGCTTCGGTGCGCGCGAGGTGACCGCGATTGAACCAGCGCGCGTCGCCCGAACGGAACACGCGCGGACCGATCCAGCGCCCGATCCAGTAGTTCACGTTGTCGCCGCATAGCGCGGCGGCGACCAGCGTCGCGGCGACCACGCGCGCGTCGATGCCGCCGGTCGCCGCAACCGCGCCGGCGACGAACAGCAGCGAGTCGCCCGGCAGGAACGGCGTGACCACCAGCCCGGTCTCGCAGAACACGACCGCGAACAGCAGCGCGTAAACCCACGCACCGTGCTGCGCCAGGAAAGCGGCGAGATGGCGGTCCAGGTGAACGGCGATGTCCCACAGCGCGGCGATGATTTCCATTGCCCGATTGTAGCCGGAGCGCCGGGTATAATCGCGCTCGATCCCCGCTGCGCCGCAATGAACAGTCCCGTCCTATCGTCGCCGAGCGTCGCACGCGTTCGCGCCGCGCTCTCCGCGGCCGGCCACGACGCGCCGATCGTCGAGCTGGCCGACGC
>JBAUTD010000247.1:0-5620 GCA_049582045.1 Burkholderiales bacterium | reverse complement strand
GCTCGAGGCGGTAGGAGCCGCCGTCCTGGCGGTCGGTCCAGCCCGCGGGCAGCTCGTCGATGCGCTCGATCGCTTCGTAGCCGATCGCGCCGTCGCGCAGCACGGGGCCGATCGCCTGGTAGCCGTCGGCGCGCAGCGCGTCCAGCAGCTGCTGCAGGTCGGATCGCTCGAGCAGCCATCGTTCTTGACCCGCCATGAAGGGGATTGGACTCCCCTTCGCCGGGTGCGGGTTTGACCTGAGTCAAACCCCGCTCAGGGGCGCAGCGCGTGCACCCAGAGCAAGCCCGCGACGGTCTTCGCGTCGGTGATGCGGCCGTCGCGCAGCATGGCGATCGCCTCGTCGAAAGGCGGCGTCAGGACTTCAAGGAACTCGCCCGCCTCCAGCTTCGCCGCGTGCTTTTCCAGGCCGCGGGCGAGATACATCTCGATGCCCTCGTCGGTATAGGCGATCGCGGTGTGGATCACCCCCAGGTGGCGCCACTCGCGCGCCGCGTAGCCGGTTTCCTCCATCAGCTCGCGCCTGGCGGTGGCGAGCGGCGGCTCGCCCGGCTCGCGCTTGCCGGCCGGCAGCTCGATGAACTCGCGCCCATGGGGATAGCGGAACTGGCGCTCGAGCAGCACCCGGCCGTCTTCGAACAGCGCCACGATCGCCACCGCGCCGGGATGGCGGATGTATTCGCGCACGCCTTCGCTGCCGTCGGGCAGCCTCACCACGTCGCGCTGCACGCGCAGCAGCTGGCCGGCGAACACCTCCTCGCCCTGCAGCCGCTTCTCGTTCAGGTCCATCTACAGGCTGCGGATCGCGATGTAGCACAGCGCCATGAGCGACTGCGGCAGGATCCCCAGCCCCAGCACCGCCAGCCCGTTGAGCGACAGGAGCGCGCGCATCTCGCGCGGGCCTTCCACCGGGGCGGCGTCCTTGGGCTCGTCGAAGTACATCAGCTTGACGATGCGCAGGTAGTAGAACGCGCCCACCAGCGACAGCATCACGGCGACCACCGCGAGCCACACCTGCCCGGCCGTGACCGCGGCCGACAGCACCGCCAGCTTGGCGTAGAAGCCCGCGGTCGGCGGAATGCCCGCGAGCGAGAACATCAGCACCAGCATGATGAAGGCGAACCAGGGGCTGCGCTGGTTCAGGCCCTTCATGTCGTCGAGCGTCTCGCACTCGAACCCTGCGCGCGACAGGTAAAGCAGCATGCCGAACGCGCCGAGCGACATCAGGACGTAGACGACGGTGTAGAACATCGCCGCCCCGTAGGCCTCGCCCGCGCTGTAGGTATTGCCGCCGATGTTCCCGGACAGCAGCCCGAGCAGCATGAACCCCATGTGCGCGATGGTCGAATAGGCCAGCATGCGCTTGAGGTTCGTCTGCGCGATCGCGGTGATGTTGCCCAGGGCCATCGACAGCAGCGCGAGCACCACCAGCATCTGCTGCCAGTCGTGGGACAGCGGCAGCAGGCCGTTCACCAGCAGCCGGATCGCCATCGCGAAGGCGGCGAGCTTGGGCCCCGAGCCGATCACCAGGGTGACCGCGGTGGGCGAGCCCTCGTAGACGTCCGGGATCCACATGTGGAACGGCACCACGCCGAGCTTGAACGCCAGTCCCGAAACCACGAACACCAGGCCGAAGACCAGGAAATGCCGCTGCGCGGTCCTGTCCGAGAGCGCGGCGACCTGGCTCGCGACGTCGGTGATGGTGAGGGTGCCGGTCGCGCCGTAGATCATCGACATGCCGTACAGCAGCAGGCCGGAGGCGAGCGCCCCGAGCACGAAGTACTTCATCGCCGCCTCGGTCGAGACCGCCGAGTCGCGGTTCAGCGCGACCATCGCGTACAGGCACAGCGACAGCAGCTCGAGCCCCAGGTAGAGGCTGAGGAAGCTGTTGGCGCTCATCATCACCATCATGCCGAGCAGCGCGAACAGCAGGAGCGTCAGGAACTCGCCCTTCAACAGGCCCCGGTCGTGCAGGTACTGGCGCGAGTAGACCAGCGCGGCGGCGACCGCCAGGTAGGCGAACAGCTTGAGCAGGTGCGCCATCAGGTCGGCGACGTACAGCCCGTTGAACGCGTATTCGACCCTGACCACGCCCCGGTCCGTGGTGCCCAGCATCACGGCGATCGTGGCGGCCGCGCAGGCGAGCAGCACCAGCATGGCGATGATGAAGCTCGTGTCGCGGCGCGGGTCCTTGACCCAGAGGTCGGCGAGCATGAGCGCGCAGGCGCCGGCCAGCAGCACCAGCTCGGGCAGCGCGAGGAGGAAGGGATTCAGTGCGGCAGTGGCGCTCATGTCAGATCTTAGGCTGCGCGACGTGGCGCAGGAGCTCCTGCACCGAGCCGTGCATCACGTCAGTGAAGGGTAGCGGGTAGAGGCCCATGAACAGCACCGCGGCCGCGAGCAGCGCCAGCACCAGCGCCTCGCGGCCGTTCAAGTCGGTCAGCTTGGCGACGTGGTCGTTCGCCACGGCGCCGAAAATGACGCGCTTGTACAGCCACAGCGTGTACGCGGCGCCCCAGATCAAGGTGGTCGCGGCGGCGAAGGCGATCCAGAAGTTGGCGCTCATCGCGCCCAGGATGACCATGAACTCGCCCACGAAGCCGCTGGTCGCGGGCAGGCCGCAGTTGGCCATCGCGAACAGCATCATGAGCGAAGCGAACTTCGGCATCGTGTTCACCACGCCGCCGTAATCGGCGATCCGCCGGGTGTGCATCCGGTCGTACATCACGCCCACGCAAAGGAACATCGCGGCCGAGACGAAGCCGTGCGAGATCATCTGCACCAGGCCGCCTTCGACGCCGAGGGAATTGAAGATGAAAAAGCCCAGCGTGACGAAGCCCATGTGCGAGATCGACGAGTAGGCAATCAGCTTTTTCATGTCGGTCTGCACCAGGGCCACCAGGCCGACGTACACCACCGCGATCAGCGACAGCGCGATCATCAGCCAGGCGAGCTCGCGCGAGGCGTCGGGCAGGATCGGCAGCGAGAACCGCACGAAGCCGTAGGCCCCCAGCTTCAGCATGATCGCCGCCAGGACGACCGAGCCGCCGGTCGGCGCCTCGACGTGCGCATCCGGCAGCCAGGTGTGCACCGGCCACATCGGCACCTTGACCGCGAAGGCGAGCAGGAAGCCGAAGAACAGCAGCATCTGGGCGTGAAGCGGCAGCGGCAGGTTGTGCCAGTCGAGGATCTCGAAGCTGTGGCCCGACTTGCTGTACAGGTACAGGATCGAGATCAGCAGCAGCAGCGACCCCGCCAGGGTGTAGAGGAAGAACTTGAGCGCGGCGTAGACCCGGTTCGGGCCGCCCCAGACGCCGATGATGATGAACATCGGGATCAGGGTGGCCTCGAAGAAGACGTAGAACAGCACCCCGTCGAGCGCCGAGAAGACGCCGTTCATGAGACCCGAGAGGATCAGGAACGAGGCGTAGTACTGCGCCACGCGCTTTTGCACCACGCTCCAGCCCGCGATCACGACCAGGATCGTGATGAAGCTGTTGAGCAGCACGAACAGCACGCTGATGCCGTCCACCCCGAGGTGGTAGTTGACGTTGAAGCGCTCGATCCACGGCAGGTTCTGGACGAACTGCATGCCGGGGTTGTGCAGGTCGAACCCGGTGTAGAGCGGGATCGTGACCGCGAAGCCGATCAGCGCCCCGATCAGCGCGAACCAGCGCTGGATCGGCGCGTTGCGCTCGCCGCCGCTCGCGAGCACCAGCAGCCCGGCGACGATCGGGACCCAGATTGCGAGCGAAAGCAGGTCGGCGTTCACGAAACTCTCTTGTTGTCGTTCACGAGCGCAAGAACCAGTAGGTTCCCAGCAGGACGCCTATCAGCATGGCAACGGCGTACTGGTTGAGCAGCCCGGTCTGAAGTAAGCGCACCACCGATGCGAACCAGCCGACGACGCGCGCCGAGCCGTTCACCAGCACGCCGTCGATCACCGCCTCGTCGCCGCCCTTCCACAAGCCGGTGCCGAGCAGCCGCGCGCCGCGCGAAAACAGCCATTCGTACAGCTCGTCGAAGCCGTACTTGCGGTCGACCAGCGCGTAGATCGGCCCGAGCGCGACGGCGATCTTCTTGGGCAGGTCGGTGCGCACGAGATAGAGGTAGCCCGCGAGGCCCGCGCCGGCCAGGCCGAACCAGAACGGCGCCGCGGCGATGCCGTGCAGCATGAAGCTCCACACGCCGTGGTACTCCTCGTGGAAGCTCTGCTCGATGCTCGAGCCGAAATAGCCGCCGAACACGATCGGGCCGATCCACCAGCCGGCGGCGACCGACGGGATGGAAAGCAGCACCAGCGGCAGGGTCACCACCCAGGGCGACTCCTTGAGCTGCGAGCGCGTATGCGCGTCCATGCGCGGCTCGCCGTGGAAGGCGTAGAACACCAGGCGGAAGGAGTACAGGCCGCCGAAGAACACCCCGAGCAGCAGCGCCGCGTAGGCGAAGCCGGCGCCCGGCGTGTGCGAGGCCTGCACCGCCTCCAGGATCGCGTCCTTGGAGAAAAAGCCGGCGAACGGCGGCAGGCCCGCGTTGGCGAGCGCGCCGATCAGCACCGTCAGATAGGTGATCGGCATGTACTTGCGCAGCCCACCCATGCGCCGCATGTCCTGCTCGTGGTGCATGGCGATGATCACCGAGCCGGCGCCGAGGAACAGCACCGCCTTGAAGAAGGCGTGCGTCATGAGGTGGAAGATGCCGACCGAGTAGGCGGACGCCCCGAGCGCCACCGTCATGTAGCCCAGCTGCGACAGGGTCGAATAGGCGATCACGCGCTTGATGTCGTACTGCGTCACCGCGACCAGCGCCATCGAGAGCGCGGTGATCGCGCCGATCAGCATCACCACCGAAAGCGCGGTCTGCGACAGCTCGAACAGCGGCGACATGCGCGCCACCATGAAGATGCCGGCGGTCACCATGGTCGCGGCGTGGATCAGGGCCGAGATCGGGGTCGGGCCTTCCATCGAGTCCGGCAGCCAGACGTGGAGCGGGAACTGCGCGCTCTTGCCCATCGCGCCGACGAACAGCAGCAGGCAGATCAGCGTCATGCCGGAAGCCGCGCCCGGGGCCTGCGCGAACACCGTCGCGTAGTCCAGGGTGCCGAACTGCGACAGGACCAGCGCGATGCCCAGCAGGAAGCCGAAGTCGCCCACCCGGTTCACCAGGAAGGCCTTGAGGCTGGCGTAGATCGCCGTGGGACGCGTGTACCAGAAGCCGATCAGCAGGTAGGACACCAGGCCGACCGCCTCCCAGCCGAAGAACAGCTGCAGGAAGTTGTTGCTCATCACCAGCATCAGCATCGAGAAGGTAAAGAGCGAGATGTAGGAAAAGAACCTCTGGTAGCCGGGATCGTCGGCCATGTAGCCGACGGTGTAGACGTGCACCATGAGCGAGACGAAGGTCACCACCACCATCATCAGCACGGTCAGGCGGTCGATCAGGAAGCCGATCTCGAAGCTGCTCGAGCCGCTGGTGAGCCAGGTATAGACCGTGCCGTTGAAGCTGTGGCCCGCCATCACGTCGGCGAAGATCGCGCACGAGGCCGCGAACGATATCGCCACCGACAGGATCGTCGCCCAGTGCGCGCCGGCGCGCCCGATCGCGCGCCCGAACAGGCCCGCGA
>JBAUTD010000246.1:0-1994 GCA_049582045.1 Burkholderiales bacterium | reverse complement strand
TCACCAAGCTCAACCTATCCTCGCGCGTCGAGGCGGCCGTCTACGCCGTGCGCCACGACCTTCGCAAGGGCAAGTAGCCCGGACAGAAGTGCACCCGCGCCTCCCGCGCGGCTTTGCCCCATTGTCCGGCAGCTTCGAAGATTCGATGGTTGAATCAGCCACTTGTCCCCTCCCAAGTCGACTATCACGGGACTCCCCACGCCCCTCAACTGCTAACGCGTTGATTCAAATGTGCGTTGACACCTCCCCCAAATCCCTACGGCCATGTTATTCAGCAAGCAATCTGACTATTTAACGTTAGAGCCAAAGAGGATGCAGCAATGCACGAATGGGTGAACCTCACAACTCGACTGGGAGAAACTGTCAGGAATCCGAAGACGGAACAGCTTCGAGAAGCCCTTGCAGAGTTGTTCTCTTCTTCTGACGAAGAGCATCCTGACAGTTGGATTGAGTGTGGGAGCCAGAATGGCCCTTTGTATTCGCTCTCCTTCTTTGCGAGTGGACGAGGGCGGTATACGAAGTACTCGGACGTAGATATGACGGATGAACTGGAAGTTAAGGATTTGAGTGCGTCGAGCCCAGAAGAAGCGCTTGAGCTGTGGCAGCATTTGATCAAGGGGCAGTATGAAAAGCTCTAACATTCGGCTCCAGGTCGACCCGCAAAAGCGGCGCGGCTTTGGTGTTCTTTCTTGGGTTCGGTATGCCGCTTTTGCGGGCGACTGAGCCGAGCGTTAGTCGGCACAGAACCTATGCCGTTCGAGTTCACGCCGAGTGCTCTTGAGGAGATAGAGCGTCGGGCGCAATCGCTCAATGGGAGGGAGCCGATTGTCCTCGTGTACTGGGAGCGCGACAGCATGGACACTAGACGAACTGCAACCGGTCAAAATGAGTGGTACGTGGCTAGGCCTGGTTTCTGGGAGGTGGCGCTACAACCCCTTGAGGAGTTTCCTTCTGAGGTGAAGAACCATCCGGCTCTCCATACAGTTGAGGGTTACGCTGTGTTGGGTCAGGATCAGAACAAGAACCCGATCACTGGGCGGTTCGTGCTTGATTTTCGGGAGGGCGCATTTGACTTACGAGCGTCTTCAAACGGGTCACGGAACGATGCCGACTAACATGGCGGTGGTGCGGACGCGCCGCGAGCCGCCGTGCGTGCTCACGCGGTGTGCTGCGGCGCGCGGCACACCTCCACGTTAGATGCGCTCACCCACCGACATCGCTAGCACATTGGCCCGAGAAATGGGCCCGAGGGAAACACTCATTTGGTCGGGGCAACCGAAGCAGGGAGTGATCTTTCGGGCTTCGGAGTGGCTGATGATGCCTTTCTCTCTCCTGTGGGGAGGATTCGCGTTCTTTTGGGAATGGCAGGTGATCCATTCAGACGCGCCAGCATTCTTCGTTCTTTGGGGTATCCCCTTCGTGCTGATAGGTCTCTACCTCATATTCGGGCGATTCTTTGTCGAAACGAAGCAACGCGAGCGCACAATCTACGGAGTCACAAACGAGCGCATATTAATAATCTCCGGTTTGATCGGTCGAAAGGTTAAATCACTGAGTCTGCGCACGCTTTCGGATCTATCACTAACGGAGCGGCGCAACGGGGAAGGGTTGATTTCCTTTGGTGGTGGCGCGCCCTTTGCATCGTGGTTCGGTGGTTTCGCCCCGTGGCCCGGAATGGAGAGTTACATGGGTCCTCGGTTTGAGCTTATTCCGAACGCTCGGAACGTCTATGACATCATTCGTGAGGCACAGCGCTCCGCAAAATAAGAGCGCATCTAACAGCGCAGCCCAGGCCGACGCGCGCGCCTCAGGCGCGCTTGCTCAACCGTCGTCGCCGGCGCGCGCGGCTGGCTGCGAACGTTAGGCGTCATGCAATTCAAGGTCACTCCCCTGCCAGACGAAGCCCAATGCAATGAGCTTGAGTCCTTTCTGATTGAGCGCATCTACGAGTTCAATGCGAAGGCCACTGGATACAACGACGGAAGACTTTTGGC
>JBAUTD010000245.1:0-1684 GCA_049582045.1 Burkholderiales bacterium | reverse complement strand
CGCCGGTGCGTTCATTTCTGCTCGGGCCTCACAGGAAGTAGTCGAAGTCCTGCTCGCGTCGCACGCGCCTGCGCAGGCGGAAGATGTGCGCCGGCGTGCGCTGCGGGTCGAGCTGCACGAAATTGCGTCCGCCCTGCCACAGAAAGCGCTGGCCCGAGAGCAGGTCGTGCATCTGGAACTGCTTGTCGGGGTCGATGCCGAGCGCCCCGGCGTCGAGCTCGAGCCAGCCCGACTGCGTGTTGCGGGGGTCGAGGTTGACCACGGTCAGCACCACGTTGTCCTCGCCCGGCGCCGACTTGAGATAGGCGATGATCTGCTCGTTGTCGGTCGGCACGAACTCCAGGCTCCAGTCCGATTGCAGGGCGGGGTTGTCGCGCCGGATGCGGTTCACGCGCGCGACGAACGCCCGCAGGCTGTCCGGACGCTCGAGATCCCAGGCCCTGAGCTGGTATTTCTCCGAGTCGAGGTACTCCTCGCTGCCGGGCTCGCGCGGTGCGGCTTCCATCAGCTCGTAGGCCGGGCCGTAGAGGCCGTAGTTCGCCGCGAGCGTGGCGGCGAGCACCAGGCGCGCCATGAACACCGGCCGGCCGCCGAACTGCAGGGCCTCGCTCAGGATGTCGGGCGTGTTGGGCCAGGCGTTGGGGCGGAAGTACTCCCGTCCGGGGCCGTGCGCGAGCTCGCTGAAGTACTCCGTCAGCTCGTGCTTGGTGTTGCGCCAGGTGAAGTAAGTGTAGGACTGCGAGAAGCCGAGCTTGGCAAGGCGGTGCATGACCTTGGGCCGGGTGAAGGCCTCGGCGAGGAAGATCACGTCAGGGTGCTTCTTCTTCACCTCGCCGATCGCCCACTCCCAGAACGCAAAGGCCTTGGTGTGCGGGTTGTCGACGCGGAAGATCTTCACGCCCTCGCCGATCCAGTAATCGAGCACGCTCTTCAGCTCGGCCCACAGCCCCTGCCAGTCCTCGCTCTCGAAGTTGAACGGGTAGATGTCCTGGTATTTCTTGGGCGGATTCTCGGCGTACTGCACGCTGCCGTCCGGGCGGATGCGGAACCACTCCGGGTGCGCCTTGACATAGGGATGGTCGGGCGCGCACTGGTAGGCGATGTCGAGCGCGATCTCGATCCCGCATTCGGCCGCTTTGTTCACCAGGCGGCGGAAGTCCTCGATCGTGCCGAGCTCGGGCAGGATGTCCTTGTGGCCGCCTTCCTTCGCGCCGATCGCCCACGGACTGCCCACGTCGTCCGGCTGCGGCGCGAGCGAGTTGTTCTTGCCTTTCCTCTTCTCGCGTCCGATCGGGTGGATGGGCGGGAAGTACAGCACGTCGAAGCCGAGCTCGGCGACGTAGGGCAGGCGCGCCTCGACATCCTTGAACGTGCCGTGCTTGCCGGGGGTGGGCGAAGCCGAGCGCGGGAACAGCTCGTACCACGTGCTGTAGCGCGCTCGCTCGCGCTCGGCCACCAGCGGCAGCTCGAGCGGGAAGGTCGCGGCCAGCCCGCGGTCCGGATAACGCGCGGCGACCTCGGCCAGCGTTTCGTCCAGCGCGAGCGTCTGCAGCGGGTTCGCGTCGCCCGACTTCTTGCCGGCCCCGGCGCGCAGCTTGGCGGCCCAGCCGAGCAGCGCTTTCGGGTCTTGCAGTGTCGCCGGGTCTTTCCCCGCGGCGCGCCCGCCGGCCGCCTCGATCAGCTC
>JBAUTD010000244.1:0-3078 GCA_049582045.1 Burkholderiales bacterium | reverse complement strand
GGGCTCACGCAGGGGCTGCTTTCGGCGCTGGTGGCCGACGCCGCGCCGGCCGAGGCGCGCGGCACCGCGTTCGGCGTGTTCAACCTGGTCACCGGCGTGGTGCTGATCGGCGCCAGCCTGCTCGCGGGCTGGCTGTGGCAGGACTTCGGCCCGCCGGCCACCTTCTACGCCGGCGCCGCGTTCACCGCGATCGCGCTCGCCGGGCTGCTCGCCGCGGCGCCGCAGCGTTAGCGAGGCGCGGCGCGGAACTTGCTCGCGGTACGGGCGGTCAACCTTGAAATTCAGGCCGCCATGGATCCTTTGTCGCCCGTTGCGTTCGGCGCCTTGCTTGCGCTGCCCTTTCATCTCGTCGTGCGCCGCTACATCGCGGTGCACACCGATCCGGCGCTGCTGCGCGAGCGCGGCGTGGTCATCGTCCACGACCGTGTTCTGGAGGAGCGCTCGGCGCCGATCGGCGAGTACATGGGCAGGCCGATCTGGGGCAGCGTGACCTTCAAGGGCATGGTCTACCGCTTCGACCGCATCGTGCGGCCGCGCGAGCGCGACCTCACCGGGCCGGGCGAGCTCTATCTCGACCCGGGCTTCATCTACCGCACCGACTGACGCGTCTGCGCTAGAATCCGCGCCCTGACCTCATAAGGGGGCCCGGCATGTCAGGCGCGCACATCGAATCGCACGGTCCGCACGACAAGGGCATCGCGCTCCTGATCTCGGTGCTCGCGCTGGTGCTCGCATTCTCGGAGACCCTCGGCAAGTCGGCCCAGACCGAGGCGCTCGACGCCAACATCCAGGCCTCCAACCTGTGGTCGTTCTTCCAGGCCAAGACCATCCGCCAGACCACGCTCAGGACCGCGGCGGAACAGCTCGAGCTGCTCGGCACCAGCCCGGCCGCGAAGCAGCAGATCGAAGCGTGGAAAGCGAATGCCGAGCGCTACGAGTCGCAGCCGGACAAGAACGAGGGGCGCAAGGAGCTCGCGGCGCGCGCGAACAAGGCCGAGCGGCGGCGCGACCGCGCCATGACCGCGTACCACCACTACGAGCTTGCCTCGGCCGCGGTGCAGATCGGGATCGTGCTCGCCTCGGCCTCGATCATCACCGCCATGCCGGTGCTAGCCTGGATCGCGGGCGCCCTGGGCGCGATCGGCACGGCGCTGTGCGTGGTCGGATTCTGGTTCCCGGCCCTGCTGCACCTCGCCTAGCGGCGCGTCGTAATCCCCAGCGCGCGGTCCGACACGTAGG
This sequence comes from Burkholderiales bacterium, assembly GCA_049582045.1. GTDB lineage: Bacteria > Pseudomonadota > Gammaproteobacteria > Burkholderiales > SG8-39 > DAHVFK01. The sequence goes on along the minus strand of JBAUTD010000244.1, from coordinate 1,839 downwards.
GGTTGGTCTCGCGCTCGCGGCCGAAGGTCGACATCGGGCCGTGGCCGGGAACGAAGGCGACGTCGTCGCCGAGCGGGAACAGGTTTTCCCTGATCGAGCGCACCAGCGCGGCCGGGTCCCCGCGCGGGAAGTCGGTGCGCCCGATGGAGCCGGCGAACAGCACGTCGCCCACGATCGCGAGCCGGTCCGCGCTCGAATAGAACACCACGTGCCCGGGCGTGTGCCCTGGACAGTGCCGCACTTCGAGTTCGACCGCGCCGAAGCGCACCGTGTCGCCTTGCTCGAGCCAGCGATCCGGCTCGAAGGCCTCGGCGATCTCGAGCCCGAAGCGCAGCCCCTGCGAGGAGAGCTGCGCGATCCAGAACGCATCCTCGCGCTGCGGGCCCTCAACCGGTACGCCGGTGCGGCGGCGCAGCTCGGCGGTGGCGCCGCAGTGGTCGATGTGGCCGTGGGTGAGGAAAATCTTCTCCAGCTCGGCGCCCGAGCGCTCGAGCGCCTCGAGCACCTTGTCCAAGTCCCCGCCGGGATCGACGATCGCCGCCTTGTTGGTGGCCTCGTCGACCAGCAGCGAGCAGTTCTGCTGGAACGGCGTGACCGGGATGAGCGCGAGCTTCACAGTCCCGCCTTCGCGAGAAGCTGCCCCAGTTCTTCGCGTTCCGGCACGCTGGTAAGCGGGTAGCTCTCGAGCCAGCCGCTCACGCTGAAGCCCGGGTTCAAGGCGCGGATCTGCTCGGCTTCCCACTCGGCATCCGGTCGGTCCTCCGCCGCGACCAAGGCCGCGGCCAGATACAACCGCGTTTCGAGGTCGTCCGAATTGCGCTCCGACGCCTGGCGCAGATTGATCAGCGCCTGCTCGGCATCGTTCTCGAACAGGTATGCGCGGCCCAGCAGCAGGAAGTACAGGTGCCCCCCGTCGGGGTTCAGGCGCATCGCCGTGCGCAGCAAGGAGATTGTCTTCGCCGGCTGCCCGACGTAGGTGTAGATGCCGCCCAGCAGGGCATACGCGTCCGCGTATGACGGATTGAGCTCGATCGCCCTGCGCAGCGATTCGATTGCCTGCGGGTGGTGGCGGCCCTGCGCATCGACGAAGGCGAGCGCCCAATACACTTCCGGGATGTCCGGATCGATCTGGCGCGCGGTTTCGGCCAGCTGGGCCGCCCTGGCGAGCGCGGGCGACGGGCTCGCGGTCGGCCGCAGTCGAAACTCCATGGCGTAGGTCATCGCCAGGCCCGCGTAGGCGCGCGCGAAGTTCGGGTCCAGCGCCAGCGCCTTCCTGTAATAGCCCCGCGCCTCCTCGTTGTCTTCGCTGCGCCTGACCAGAAACAGCGCTTGTCCGCGCAGGAAATCGTCGTAGGCCTCCAGGCTGCGCGTATAGCGCCTGGCGAGACTCTGCCGCACCGCGTCGCTGAGCTTGCCGGGCAGCACCTGCGTCAGCTTGCGCGTGATCTCGTCCTGGACCTTGAAGAGATCGCCGTAGGGCCGCTCGTAGCGCTCCGACCACAACTGCTGGTTCGACGCGGTGTCGATCAGGCGAATGTTGATGCGCAGGGTTCCGGAATCGCGCTGAACGCTGCCGGAAACCAGATAGCGCGCTTTGGCTGCGCCGTCCGGCGCCGAACGCGACGCGGCGATCAGGCGCAAGCCGGGCAGACGCGAAAGATCGGTCATCAGGTCGTTGCTGATTCCGCGTGCCAGGTAGGCCTGCTCTCCCCCGTCGCCCATCGATTCGAACGGCAGCACGGTGAGCGTGAGGTACGCGGCCCGGCGCTCGCCCACGAGATCGGCCATGTTCCCGGTGGCGACCGGTCGCGCGACCAGATGGGTCACGTAGCCGGCCAC
>JBAUTD010000243.1:0-3839 GCA_049582045.1 Burkholderiales bacterium | reverse complement strand
GTTCTCGCGCCCGAAGCACGCGCCGACGATGCAGTTCTCGAGCACGCTCATGTCCGCGAACGGCTGCACGATCTGGTGCGTGCGCGCGAGCCCGCTGCGCGCCACGCGGTAGGGGGGCTTGCCGGTGATGTCGATGCCGCGCAGCACGACGCGCCCCTCGTCCGGAGCGAACACGCCGTTGATCAGGTTGAACACGGTCGATTTGCCGGCGCCGTTGGGCCCGATCAGGCCGAGGATCGCGCCCTCGCGCACGCTGAAGCTCAGATCGTCTACGGCCTTCAGGCCGCCGAAGCTCTTGCTCAGGCCTTCGACCTCGAGCAGCGCGCTCATTCGAGGAACCGCCGCAGGCCCGGCCAGCGCCGGTACAGCCAGCCCATCAGGCCGCCCGGCGCGAACAGCACGATGGCGAGCAGCAGCGCGCCGGCGATGACCAGCTGGAAGCTGGAGAACGTGGGGGACACGAGCAGCCAGCCGCGCAGCTGCTCGTAAAGGAAGGCGCCGATCGCCGGGCCAAGCACCGTGCTCTGCCCCCCGAGCATCGCGATCACGATCGTCTCGGTCGACAGCTGCAGGTCGAAGGCGTCCGGCGGCTGAATGAACGCGCTTTTGAAGAAGTACAGGCCGCCCGCGATCGCGGGCAGGAACGCCGACAGGCTGTACACCGCGGCCTTGTAGCGCGGCGTCGGAACGCCGAGCACCGCGGCCGCGTCCTCGTTCTGCCCGATCGCGAGCAGCCCGAGCCCGAACTTCGAGCGCTTGACCGCGTAGCTAAGGTAGAGGGAGGCCGCCATGACGCCGACCAGCAGGTAGTAGATCACCCACAGCGCCTTGGCGGGGCCGCCGAGCGGCGCGAACAGCTGCGGCGAGAGGTAGATTCCGCTCGAACCGCCCCACGGCCCGAAATTGGCGACGAAGGCCATCACGCCCTCGTTCACGCCGATGGTGGCGAGCGCGAAGTACACCCCGCGCAGGCGCAGGATGCCGAGCCCGAACACGAGCGCAAGCGCGCTCACCGCGCCTCCGCCGGCGAGCAGCGCCGCGGCGAGCGGCCAGCCGTGGGCGCTCATCAGCCAGACGCAGAAGTAGCCGCCCAGCCCGAAGAACACGATGCTGCCGAAGTTCACGTAGCCGGCGTAGCCGAGGATCATGTTGATGTTGCTGGCGAGCGTGATGTAGACCGCTGCGAGCAGCAGGTTCTCGCGCAGGCCCACGTCGTCGCCCAGCGCGGGCAGCACGGCGAACAGCGCGACGATGCCGGCGATGAACCAGAAGAAGGGGCGGCGCAGGATCGTCATGCCGGGGGCCGTTCAGCGCGCGCGCCGCTGCCACAGCTGCATCAGTCCGCCCGGCAGCGCGATCAGCACCACGACGAACAGAGCGAACTCGATCACCAGGGTCCAGCTCACCGGCACGAACGGCGTGGTGAGTCCCTCCAGCAGCCCGAGCGCGACGCCGGCCAGCAGCGCCCCGGTGGGATTGCCCAGGCCGCCCAGCACGGTCACGACGAAGCTCTTGAGCTGGTAGGCGTCGCCCGAGAGGACGGTGAACGGAAACATGGTCGCGATCAGCATCCCCGCGACGCAGGCGAGCGCGACGCCCAGCCCGAACGCGAGCGCGAGCACGCGCGCGGTGGGGATGCCGACCAGCTCGGCCCCCTCCCGGTTGCCGGACACCGCGCGCACCGCCTTGCCCAGGCGCGTGCGGTACAGGAACAGGTACAGCGCCCCGGCGATCACGGCGGTCAGCGCCGCGGCCATGAGGTGCGTGCCGGGGAAGGTGTAGCGGCCCAGGCTGAACCCGGGCAGCGAGGCGGGAACGTTGAACAGGTCCGTTCCCCACGCCGCGGTGCCCAGGCCGACCAGCACCAGGTTCACCGCGAAAGTCGACAGCAGGCTCATCAGCGGCGGCTGCCCGATCACGCGGTGCACCGCGATCCAGTACAGCGCGACGCCGGCGAAGAAGCCGCCGACCAGCACCAGCGGCAGCGTGGCGTAGACCGGAATGCCGGCCGCGCTCGCGAGCAGGTAGGCGCCGAACATCCCGGCCACGATCATCGCGCCGTGCGTCAGGTTGACCACGTCCATCACGCCCCAGATGAGGGTGATGCCCATGGCGGCGAGTCCGTAGACCGCGCCGATGAGCACACCATCCAGGATCGATGCGAGAAGTCCGAGCACGCGAGCGGCTTACACGAAAAGGGGGCCGGTTCCGGCCCCCTCGTCCGTGCGCACCCAGGCTAGTGGATCGGGTACACGACCTTGGCCGTGGCCGCCGCATCCGGCCAGACCATTTCCTTCACCAGCTTGCCGCCCCGGGTCTGCCATTGCGCGAGCACCATGTCGTGCGCGATCTGCAGGCCGTGATCCCCGGCGCCGGTCGCGAACTTGTCGCGGCCGAAGAACGTGGTCACGTCCATCGCGTTGAGCTTGGCCGCGACCTTGTCGCGATCGATCGAGCCCGCCTGCTCGATCGCGTGCTGCAGCAGCAGTCCCTCGGCGTAGCCCGTGGCGGCGTGGTAGTCGGGATCGCCCTGCTTGAACTTGGCCCGGAATTCCCGGGTGAACTGCGCGATGCTGGGACCGAAGTCGGGCTTGTACTTGACCTGCGGCTCCCACTGCGACGGGACCGTGATTCCGTCGGCGGCCGCGCCGAGGCTCTTGAACTTCTCGCTGTCGGGGGCGACCAGGATCGTCACCCACTTGAGATCGGCCTTCTGGTCGTGCAGCTGGCGCGCGAGCGTCGCGCCGTCGGGGTAATGGCCGCCGCCGAGGAACGCGTCCGCGCCGGAGGAGATGACCTTGTTGATGACCGCGGTGAAGTCGGTGGTCGAGGGCGGATAGGATTCATCCATCGCCACCGTGAAGCCCGCTTCCTCCGCCTGCTTGCGCGCCGCCGACACCACCGCCTTGGAGAACGGGTCGTCCGAATAGACGAACGCGACCTTGGCGTGCGGATCGTGCTCCTTGAGCTCCGCGATCGGGCCGCTCAGATACTGGTCGGCCGCGCTCAGGACCTGGAACAGGTACTTGTTGCCGAGCTTGAAGATCTTGCCCTCGGCGCCGCCGCCGTCCATCATGATCTTGCCGTACTGCTCGCTGATCACCGCCGCGGTCGCGGTCAGGCCCGACGAGTACGGGCTCAACAGGAAATCGGAGTGATCCTGCAGGATCAGGCGAGTGTACAGCTGCTGCACGCGCCCGCCTTGCGACTGATCGTCGTACTCGACGAAGCGCACCTTGTAGTGCTTGTTGCCGACCTTGATTCCGCCCCTGGCGTTCACCTGGTCGCGCCACAATTCGGCGCCGCGAAGCTGGCTGACCGAGTCGACGTTGAGCGGGCCGGTTTTCGAGACCGTCATGCCGAGCGTGATCGTGCTGGCGGCGGCCGCCGGCGCGGCGGCGAACGCCCCGAGTGCTGCAATGAGCCAAAGCTTCTTCATGGGTCACTCCTCCTAAACTTGTCTGAGACGGAAACTTTCCGGAGCTTCGCCGCTGGCGAAGCTTGCAGACCGTTATAGCGGGAGTATCTTATGGTCGACTTAACCCTGCCTTGCGTCCGGCTGCGAGTTTCGTCAACCATCGCTCGTGTCTGACTCGCAAGACAGCTATCATCGCGACATGAACATCAAAGACGCCGTCGAGCTGACGCGAACCCTGCTGCAGTTCGACACCGTGAACCCGCCCGGGCGCGAGCGCGACTGCGCGCATCACGCGGGCGGGCTGCTCGAGGACTGGGGCTACGCGGTCGAGTACCAGGAGTTCGAGCCTGGCCGCACCAGCGTGATCGCGCGTGCCGGCGGCTCCGACGCGAAGGCGCCGCTTTGCCTCACCGGGCACCTG
>JBAUTD010000242.1:0-1906 GCA_049582045.1 Burkholderiales bacterium | reverse complement strand
GGGAGGCGCAGCCGCGCTCGATGCATTCCCGGATGCCCTGCTCGACTCGCGCCGCCATCTGCTGCGAAAAGCCGCCGATCGCGTGCTCGCCCACGTAGACCGTGGGAACACCCTCGATCGGCGCCTTGTAGCCCGCGGCCACGCGCTCGAACAGGCGCGCGTTCGCGGCGTCGAAGTAGACCTCGTACTCGAGAACGGCGAGCTGCGGGTACTTCCGTTGCATCGAGCCGAGAAATTCCTTCATGTTGGCGCAATGCGGGCAACCGCGGCCGTAGAAGAACGCGAGCTCGACCGGCCGCTGCGGTTGCGCGGCGGGCGCGGCAAGCGGCAGCCAGGCGCCGAGCGCCAGCGCAAGAATGAGCGCAAACCTGGCTGGCGCGCTCATCGCGAAAAATGAAACACCGCGATGGTGGCGATGCCCGCCAGGATCAGCGCGAACTGGCGCCAGCCCCCGGCCGGCCGGCGCTGCAGGCCCGGCAGCAGGTCGGCGACCGCGATGTAGATGAAGCTCGCCGCCGAGAGCGCCAGCACGTAAGGCACGAGCCCCTGTACGTCGGCGAGCCAGAAATATCCGCCGAGCGCGCCCGGCAGGGTCGCCGTCGACGAGAGCGCGTTGAGAGCGAGGGCCTTCCCGCGTCCGTACCCGCCATCGAGCAGGATGGCGAAGTCCCCGACTTCCTGCGGGACTTCGTGCGCGACGACCGCGAGACCGGCCGCGACGCCGAGCGGCACCGAAGTGAGGAAGGCAGCGGCGATCACGACGCCGTCGACGAAGTTGTGGAACGCGTCGCCGACCAGAATGAGCGGCGCCGCGGGATTGGACGAACTCGCGGCCTCGTGTCCGTGGCGCCAGAGCACGAGCCTTTCGAGCAAGAAGAACAGCACGATCCCTGCAAGCACTGCGGCGCTCACCGCCCGGATCGGCGCATGATCGGCGGCCGCGGGGATCATGCCGAGGAAGGCGGCGCCGAGGAGCGTTCCGGCCGCATAGGCGACCAGCGCGGGCACGAGGCGTTTGCGCACGTTATCGGGAAAGGCGAGCAGCAGCGCCGCGCCGCCGACCGCGCCGACGCTGCCGAGAAGACTGAAGCCGAGGATCCAGGCCAGAAGCATTTCAGGTCCCCATCCCCGCCAAACATAACCCCCGACGGCCGGGCGCGCTTGATACCGGTCAATCCAGACCCCGTCCTTCGGTATCATCTTGCGCTCCAGCCACCGATCGGGGAGGCCAGCATGCCGCTCACGGACAAGCAGATCGACCAGTACCGCCGCGAAGGCTACCTCTGCCCGGTCCCGGTGATGCCGGCGGCCGAGGCAGCCGGACTGCGGCGCAGGCTCGAGGCCTTCGAGGCCACGCAGGGCGGCCGCCTTGAGGCCGGGCAGCGCAGCCGGGCATTTCTCCTTTTCAAGTGGCTCGACGACCTGATCCGCGATCCACGCGTGCTGGATCCGATCGAGCAGCTGATCGGGCCGGACATTCTGTGCTGGAGCACGATCTTCTGGATCAAGGACGCGGGCTCGAAAAGCTTCGTGTCCTGGCACCAGGACAACACCTACTGGGGTCTGTCGAGCCGCAACGTGGTCACCGCGTGGTTCGCGATCTCCGATGCGAGCGTCGAGGCCGGCTGCATGAAAGTGATGCCGGGCACGCACAACGGGGAGACGCTGGCGCACGAGGACACCTACGACGGGGACAACATGCTCACGCGCGGGCAGGCGATCCGCGGCCTGGACGAGGCGCGCGCCGCAAGCATGCCGCTCGCGGCGGGCGAGATGTCGCTGCACAATTACTGCCTCGCGCACGGCTCGGGGCCGAACCTCTCGGGCGACCGCCGGATCGGCGTGTCGATGCACTTCATGCCGCCCGACACCAAGCAGGTGGTCGGGGCCTGGGACTGCGCCGCGC
>JBAUTD010000241.1:0-18434 GCA_049582045.1 Burkholderiales bacterium | reverse complement strand
CGAACAGAACCAGATGCACCGCGAGCGCAAGGGCGACCGAGCGCCCCAGCGCCGGCTGTTCGCGCTCCTCGAAGCCGTCGAAGGGCGGCGCGGCGCTCATTGCGCCGGCTTGACCAGCAGCCCGACCCTCCGAATCTGCTCGCGCTGCAGTTCATCCATGACGTTGAGAACCGCCTCGTATCGCACGTTCTTGTCGGCGGCGATCAGCACCGGCGTGTCCGGATGCTCCGCCTGCCGCGCGCGCACCAGCTGCGCCAGCTCGCCGCGCGCGACGCGCCGCTCTTCGCCGCGCCCGCCTTTCGCGCCCGGAATGCGCACGATCACGCTGCGGTCCTCCTTGATCACTACCTCGAGCGGCGCGGCGGGCGCATTCGCCGCCTTCGATACCGAGGGCAGATCTACCACCCCCGGGGTCACCAGCGGCGCAGTCACCATGAAGATGATCAGCAGCACCAGCATCACGTCTATGTACGGGACGACGTTGATCTCGTGCATCGGCCCGCGCTTGCGGTGCAGGGCGGGCATACGCTATCTGGTGGCCTGGCGATGGAGGATGTTCGAGAACTCCTCCATGAAGCTCTCGAACCGGATCGCCAGCCGCTCGATGTCGTGCGAATAGCGGTTGTAGGCGACCACGGCCGGGATCGCGGCAAACAGCCCGATCGCGGTCGCAATCAGCGCTTCCGCGATGCCGGGCGCCACCTGCGCGAGGGTCGCCTGCTGCACGTTGGCCAGATTCCGGAAGGCATGCATGATCCCCCACACGGTGCCGAACAGCCCGACGTAGGGGCTGACCGAACCGGTGGAGGCGAGAAACGCGAGCCGGCGCTCGAGGTGATCCATCTCGCGCTGGAAGGTTGCGTGCATCGCGCGGCGGGCGCCGTTCACCATCGCCGAGGCATCGACGGCGCGTTGCCCCCTGATCTTGGTGAATTCGCGAAACCCCGACTCGAAGATCCGCTCCAGGCTGCCGATCGAATGCCGGTTGGCCACCGCGCCCTGATAAAGCGCGTTCAGGTCGTTGCCGCTCCAGAACTCGCGCTCGAACTGCTCGGTCTGGGCGCGCGCGCGGCGGATCACGAACCACTTCTGGAAAATGAACATCCAGGACATGAACGATACGGTGAGCAGCAGCGCCAGCACCACTTTCACCACGAAACTTGCATGGACGACGAGCGTCCAGAAATCGAGATCCTGCGTGACGTTCATGTACGTTCCAGCGCCTTCTTCAGTTCTTCGGGCATGCGCGCCGGCCTAATCCGGACACGGTCCACCACGGCAAGGGTCACGTCTGCTTCGACCAGCAGCGCCTGCCCGCGTTCAACGCGTTGCCGGAATACCACGCTCGCGCGGCCCATTTTAACCACTTCGGCGCTTACCGAGACGAGTTCGTTTAGCCTCGCGGGCTGGTGAAAACGAACCGAAAGCTCATGGACCATGAACATCACGCGCCGTTCGTCGCTCAAGCGCGACAGGTCGACCCCGGCCTCGTTCAGCAGCTCGGTCCGCGCACGCTCCATGAAGGCCAGGTACTGAGCGTGGAACACCACGCCCCCCGCGTCGGTGTCCTGGTAGTACACCCGCACCGCAATGGCGAAAGGCCGTCCCTTCACAGCAGGTCATGCATGCCGGCGGGCGCGACAATGCCGAAGTGACGATAGGCCAGCAGGGTTGCGACGCGCCCCCGCGAAGTGCGCTGCAGATACCCCTGTTGGATCAGGTACGGCTCCAGCACGTCTTCGATCGTGTCGCGCTCCTCGCCGATCGCCGCGGCAAGATTCTCCACGCCGACCGGGCCGCCGGAGAACTTCTCGATCACCGCGAGCAGCAGCCTGCGATCCATCAGGTCGAGACCCAGCACATCGACGTCCAGCATGCCCAGCGCGGCATTCGCGACCGCCTTGGAGACCACTCCGTCGGCCTTGACCTGGGCGTAGTCGCGCACGCGACGCAAGAGCCGGTTCGCGATGCGCGGCGTGCCGCGCGAGCGGCGCGCAATCTCGAGCGCACCTTCGTCCGCCAGCTTCACATCCAGCAGACGGGCCGAGCGGTGCACAATGGTCGAAAGCTCCGCCTCGCTGTAGAACTCGAGCCGCGCCACGATGCCGAACCGGTCGCGCAGCGGGTTGGTCAGCATGCCGGCGCGCGTCGTCGCGCCCACCAGCGTGAACGGCGGCAGGTCGAGCTTGATCGAGCGCGCCGCAGGACCTTCGCCGATCATGATGTCGATCTGGTAGTCCTCGAGCGCCGGGTAGAGGATCTCCTCCACTACCGGGGAGAGGCGATGGATCTCGTCGATGAACAGCACGTCGCGCGGCTCGAGGTTGGTGAGAATCGCCGCCAGGTCCCCCGGGCGCTCGAGCACCGGGCCGGACGTCTGGCGCAGACTGACGCCCATCTCGCGCGCGATGATGTGCGCGAGCGTGGTCTTGCCCAGCCCCGGCGGGCCGAAAAGCAGCACATGGTCGAGCGCCTCGTTGCGCGCCTTGGCCGCCTCGATGAAGATCTCGAACTGGCCGCGCACCTTTTCCTGCCCGACGTAGTCCGCGAGCGACGCCGGGCGCAGCGAGCGTTCGACCTGCTCCTCCTGCACCGAGGCGGGCTTGGCCGAGATCAGGCGATCGGTTTCTACGCTCACGTCAGGATTTTGCCAGAGCCTTCAGCGCCGCACGGATTCCGTCCGCGACCGCCACACCGGGAGGCAGCCCCTTGATGGCGGCAAGCGCCTCCTTCTCGCTGTAACCCAGCGCGACCAAGGCATTGAGAATGTCGGTGCCGGCCCTTGCCGGCGCTCCCGCCGCACCCGGCAGCGGCTCGGCGAGCTTGCCCTTGAGCTCGAGCAGCAGCCGCTCGGCGGTCTTCTTGCCGATTCCGGGCACCTTGGTCAGCCGCGCGCTGTCCTGCACCGCCACCGCCTGCGCCAGGTCGGCAACCGAGAGCCCCGAGAGCAGCGCAAGCGCGGTGCGCGCACCCACGCCGGAGATCCTGATCAGGTTACGGAACGCGGCCCGCTCCTCCACGCTGCCGAAGCCGTACAGCACGTGCGCATCCTCGCGTACCGCGAGATGCGTGTGCAGCGTCACCATCTCGCCGGTCGCCGGCAAGTTGAAGAAAGTGCTCATCGGGACGTCGACCTCGTAGCCCACGCCAGCCACATCAACCACCACTTGAGGCGGATGCTTGGCAACGAGCCGCCCCACGAGCCGCCCGATCATACGATCCGGCCCGCCTTGCGACGCGTGCCGCGCAGGCCGAGCGCTCCCAATTTGCTGCCGTGGGCGTGACAGATCGCGCACGCGAGTGCGTCCGCCGCGTCGGGGCTGGGATCGCCGGGCAGATCGAGCAGCCGCCTTACCATGTGCTGCACCTGCTGTTTGCTTGCGTGGCCGTTGCCGACCACGGCTTGCTTTACCTGCAGCGCAGTGTACTCGGCCACCGCCAGCCCCGCGAGCACCGCGGCGCAGATCGCCGTTCCGCGCGCCTGGCCGAGCGCGAGCGTCGATTGCGGATTGACGTTGACGAACACCTTTTCGACCGCGGCCACCTGCGGCGTGCTGGCAGCAATCACCTGCGCCAGGCCATCCAGGATCACTCCGAGCCGCTGCGCCAGTTCGCCCGCCGGGGTCTTGACGCAGCCGCTGGTGACGTAGGCCAGCTTCGCGCCGCGCTTGTCGATGACGCCGAATCCCGTGACCTGGAGCCCGGGGTCGATGCCGAGGATGCGCACGCTCGCGCTCAGGCGTCTTCCAGCACGGCAGTGGTGTAGACGTTTTGCACGTCGTCCAAGCCCTCGAGCGCTTCGAGAAGCCTGCGCATGCGCGCGGAATCGTCTCCCGCGGGCGCGATCTCGGTGGTCGCCTTCATAGTGATTTCGGCCAGCTCGGGCTTGAGCCCCGCCTTTTCCAGCGCCGCCTTGACGGCGGGGAATTCCCCCGGCGCGCAAAGCACTTCGACCGACCCGTCGTCGTTGGTCAGCACGTCGTCGGCGCCCGCGTCGAGCGCGACATCCATCACCTTTTCCTCGCTCGTGCCTGGCGCGAATACGAACTGCCCGCAATGGCGGAACATGTACGCGACCGACCCGTCCGAGCCGAGGTTGCCCCCGTTCTTGGTGAACGCGTGCCGCACGTCGGCGACCGTGCGCGTGCGGTTGTCGGTCATGCAATCGACCATGACGGCCGCCCCGCCGGGCCCGTAGCCCTCGTACCGGATCTCTTCGTAGGCCGCGCCCTCGAGCTCACCGGTACCACGCTGGATCGCGCGCTTGATGTTGTCGCCCGGCATATTGTTCTCGCGCGCCGTATCGACCGCAAGCCGCAGGCGCGGGTTGCTTCCCGGATCCCCGCCGCCCAGGCGCGCAGCCACGGTGATCTCCTTGATCAAACGGGTGAAGATCTTGCCCCGCTTGGCGTCCTGGCGCCCCTTGCGGTGCTGTATGTTCGCCCACTTGCTGTGACCTGCCATGCGCTAGTATCTCGATGAAAATAGGGAATCTTACCGCCATGCCACGACCGCTGCTCGTCGCAAAGACGACGACATCCGAACTGTGCCTGCTTCCCGGGCTCGCCAACCGGCACGGCCTGATTACCGGCGCCACGGGGACCGGCAAGACGGTCACGCTGCAGACCTTGGCCCAGGCGTTCAGCGCCATCGGGGTGCCGGTGTTCATGGCGGACGTGAAAGGCGACCTCTCAGGCATGGCAAAGGCCGGTGGCGGAAACGCCAAGGTCGCCGAGCGCGCCAAGCAGCTCAAGCTCGAGCTCGGATACGAAGCCTGCCCGGTCGTGTTCTGGGACGTATTCGGCGAAGCAGGTCACCCCGTGCGGGCCACGATTTCGGACATGGGCCCGCTGCTGCTTTCGCGCATATTGGGGCTGAACGACATTCAGGAAGGGGTGCTGCAGCTGGTATTCAAGATCGCGGACGATGCTGGGTTGCTGCTGCTCGACGCGAAGGACCTGCGCGCGATGCTGCAGTTCGTGGGCGAGAACTCGAGTCAGTTCACCACCGAGTACGGCAACGTCTCGGCGGCCTCGATCGGCGCGATTCAGCGCGGTCTGCTCGCCCTCGAGAGCCAGGGCGCGGACAAATTCTTCGGCGAGCCGATGCTCGACATCGCCGACCTCATTCAGACCGGCGACGGCGGGCGCGGCGTGGTCAACATCCTCGCCGCCGATCGCCTCATGAATTCGCCCAAGCTCTACGCGACATTCCTGCTGTGGATGCTCGCCGAGCTGTTCGAGCACCTGCCCGAGATCGGCGACCCGGACAAGCCCAGGCTGGTGTTCTTCTTCGACGAGGCGCACCTGCTGTTCGACGACGCGCCCAAGGCACTGCTGGACAAGATCGAGCAAGTGGTGAGGCTGATCCGCTCCAAGGGCGTGGGCGTGTACTTCGTGACCCAGAACCCGCTCGACATCCCGGAGTCGGTGCTGGGGCAACTCGGCAACAGGGTGCAGCACGCGCTGCGCGCGTTCACGCCCAAGGACCAGAAGGCCGTCAGGGCGGCCGCCGACACGCTGCGTCCGAATCCGGCGCTCAAGGTGGAGCAGGTGATCACCGAACTTGGCGTGGGGGAGGCGCTGGTGTCGCTGCTGGACGAAAAGGGACGTCCGAGCATGGTTGAGCGCGCGCTGGTGGTGCCGCCGGCCAGCCGGATCGGACCGCTGGACGATTCCGAGCGCCGGCAGATCATCGCCTCCTCGGTGATCTACGGTCACTACGAGAAGGCAGTGGACCGCGAATCGGCGTACGAGAAACTCAAGGCGAGGACCGAGCAGAAGCAGGCCGCAGCGGCGCCCGCTCCCGTCGCCGCCGGTAGCGGCACCGGGCAGGTGCTGTCCGACCTTCTGTTTGGCAAGACCGGGCCACGCGGCGGCAAGCAGTCGCGCGGAATCATCGAAGCGATAGCCACCAGCGCCGCGCGCTCGATCGGCTCCGGCGTGGGTCGCGAGATCCTGCGCGGCGTGCTCGGTTCGATCCTTGGCAAGAAGCGCTAGCGTCTTGTCCGCCGCGGGATATCGCGCCTGGGGAATCGCATTCGCGCTCGCCGGCGTTATCGCGTTCTCGTTCCGGCCGATTCTGATCAAGCTTGCCTATGCCGCGTTTCCGGTCGCTCCGGTGACGCTGCTGTTCCTGCGCATGGCGATCGCGCTGCCGCTCTTCGCCGCGATCGCGTGGTGGCTGCGCGGGCGCGAGCCCAGGCTCACCCCCGGCGACTGGGGCGGCGTCGCCGGCCTCGGCTTCATCGGCTATTACATGGCGAGCTTCCTCGATTTTCTCGGCCTGCAGTGGGTGGGCGCGGGACTCGGGCGGCTGATACTTTTTCTCTACCCCACGCTGGTGCTGCTGCTGTCGCTCGTGTTCCTCAAGCGACGCCCGAGCGGGCGCCAGCTCGCGGCCCTGGCATTGAGCTACATTGGCATCGCGCTGGTGGTGTCGAACCGATTCGGCAGCCGTACCGAAGGCGAATTGTTCCTGCTCGGCGTGGGCCTGGTGTTCGGTTCGAGCCTTTGCTACGCGATTTACCTCGTCGCGGGCAGCCAGATGGTGCAGCGGGTCGGCTCGATGCGATTCACCGCCTTTAGCATGATCTTCGCCACGCTACCGGCTGTGGCGCAATTCTTCCTGCTCGAGCCGATGTCGGCGCTCGATCTGCCATCCGAAGTCTGGTGGTATGCGATCGTGATGGCCGTCTTCAGCACCGTGCTGCCGGTATTCCTCGTCGCCGAAGCGCTCAAGCGTATCGGCGCCAATCACTTCGCCCTGATCGGCGCGGTCGGGCCGGTCACGACCGCAGTCGCGGGTGCGGTCGGACTGGAAGAGTCGCTCAATTGGCTGCAGGCCGCCGGCGGCACATTGGTGATATTCGGGGTTCTGCTGGTTTCGACGAAGAGGCGCTAGGCAAGCGCCGCGTCAGCGCCAGTCGCGGCGCAACGTGACTGACAGCTCGGAGCGGTCGTAGTCGTTGATCGCCGTGGTCGCATCGTTGCGCGTATAGCCGAGCTGCGGGCGCAACGACCAGGCGTCGTTCAGCCGCCAGTTGACCCCCAGCGCGAGGTCGTACTGCCAGTCGCGCCGCATCAGAGCAAAGATCGGATTTTCCAGCGCGTATCTGGAGTACTGCACGCCGAGCGTAGCGTACCAGTCGGCGTTGCCGCGCAGCGCGCGCTGCACGCCGACTCGCACTCCGACGAGATTTCGATTGCCGTCGATGCGCTGGTCGGTCGCCGTGTCCTGGCCGGCGAACAGATTGCCGAAGGCAAAACTGCGCGTCGCCTCGTCGAGCGTGTGAACACCGCCTGCACCGAGGATCAGCATGTCGGAGCTCTCCGAGCGCGTGGCTGGCTGCGGATAGCGGATGCGCAGGTCCTGACCGTAGAGCGTGAACTGGTTGCGGCGGTCGAGCTGGCGCCGCCATTCCACGTTCAGGCTCTGCAGGCGCCGGTAGGCGGTGTTGTCGAGATCGTAGTGGCTTGTCCCGGCCGTCAGTCGTATCAGGTCGCGCTCGCCCGTGTGTTGCACACCGGCGCGCAACTCGGCGCTGCGGTTGTCGAAAGTATCGAGCGAGGAATAACTCCTCTGGCGCGCGTCCGCGCCGGCAAGCATCGACCAGCTTTCCCCGACCGGCACGGCGACGTCGATTCCGCCACTCAACGCGACGAAATCATCGTCCTGTCGCGTGACGCTTGGCGCGAGCACGAAGGTCGCGCCGAATAAAGGCAGAAACAGCGAGTTTTGGGAGACCCCGGCATTGACGTTGCTGTCATAGCCGACGGACGCCTCTACATGCCCGGTGATGGTCGAGGCACCGGCGCGATGCGTTCGAGCTTTGATAGCGGCGAGATAGCGCTCGATCGTGTCGCGCGCCGCGGGCGGCGGATCGTGGGCGAGCAGATCCTGCAGTTCGACGCGGGCCCGATCGTAATCGCCGAGCGCAAAGTACGCCCGCCCCATGTCCAGGCGTGCCGCCGCGTGATTGGGATTGACCGCGAGCACGCGCTCGAGCGCAACCGTGGCGCGCGCCGGATGCCCGGCCTCTATCGCAGCCACCCCCAACAGATAGTCGTAGTCCGGATCTCCCGCGAGCTGGAATTCGAACGGCTCGAGCAGCGCCCACGCCTCGGCACCCTTGCCATCCAGGATCAGGGTCTTGGCGCGCGCGAGATCGGGCTTTGACTGCGCGGACGCGACCAGCGGCACAGCACCCAGAATCTGTGCCAGGAGCGCAAGCAGCATCGCCCTGAAGAATCGGACCATGTCCCCCTTAAAGGGGCCCATGTCGGCTCCCCGAGGGCGATGATAGTCCATTGCCGCAGCGCCTACGGAAGTGGAATATACGGAAGTGGAATAAACTAAAAAGGGCGGGCCGCAGCCCGCCTTTTCCGCCGCAGGCGCAGGCCGTTTGTCTGGCCCCGCGCCCTTTTGCCCCCTACTGCCGGATCACTTCTGCACCGCGAACGATCCGGTAATCGCGGCCGCGCCCTGGCTCAGCGCAAACGAGGAGATCACTCCCTGTCCGGTCGGTCCGACCGCGGTGCCATTGGCCTGGCCGGTCGCCGCGCCGGCAGTCGGGTTCGGCCCCGTTCCGCTCAGCGCTACCCCAGATGCCTTGAACGTAGCGAGCGAGACGGGGCTCGTCGTGCAGCTCGGGCAGCTGGCCGACCAGGTGCGCGACTGACCATCGGTCACCCCGATCTGGTACTGCGTCAGCGCGCCGCTTGCGAGCACGATGTTGGCGCTCGTCACCGAGCCGCCCGGGGTGCCGCTCTCGGCGATGATCGGCGTGCTCGCGGCCAGGTTCGAATAGGTGCCCGACAGGTTGCTCATCACGGCCGCTGGGGTCTCGAGCGCCCCCATCACCTGCATGTAGTCCGGCGTGAGGCCGCGCCCGCTCGTGTTCTGATCCTTGACCGTGCCGCCGGCGTAGATTCCCCAATTGACAACCGTGCCGTCAGCGAGCGTGCCGGTACCTTTTTCCAGCCTTTGCCCGGCACCTCCCAGGCCGTAGATGAACTTGGAATTGGGGTCCGTGGCCGCCAGCGCATTCGACGTGCCGGTAAGGAATTTCTCGACCGGCACGGGATTCCCGGAGAACGCTCCCTCGCTCGCAGTACCACTACCGCCGGTCACGTAGTAGCCGTAGACACCGCCCTCAAGGAAGTTTGCGGCCTCGGTCGCCGTCGCAAGACTATCCATTGTTAGCTGTGTCGTGACCAAGAGTGGATCGTCCAGGTAGGAAAGCGCTTGGCTGTAGTACCAGGGCGGCGCTACGACCTGCGGCGCGCTGAAGCCCGGCGCGGCTAGGTGAGCAGGCTGTTCGCCGCCGCTCGCGTCCGCGTCCTGCCTCATCGGCGGCGTGCTGCGCATAAAGCCTGGAACACCTTCGAGCAGGACAGGCACGGAACCCGGCTTACTGCTCGCGAAACCCACCTGGTTCGGCGACACGTCGACCCTTCCCCACGGAGTCGCAATGTACGTCCCTCCCGTATTGACCATGTCGTACGTGCCGGGCGCCGCGCCGAGACCTTGCCCCGCAGCCGCGGGAATCTGGTAGCTCGGCTCGTGGTCGGTGCCGCGGATGCCGATGTTCGCGGTATCGGTAATGATCTTGTAGTTCGCTTTTTTGGCGTGCCCGATCAGGCCGGTGATGGAACGGAACGTGCCGCTGATCAGGCGGAGCACGCCGTGCCCCTCGCCTTCGCCCTTGCCGTCGAGGCGGTAAACCTCGATCTGCAGCCGCGAATTCGGCCGGACCGCCACCATTGCATCGTCGACCATGCGCAGCTGAAGGCTTGCGCTGGGGCCGGTGATGACCGTTTCGCCCTCGTAAACGGGGTCCCCCTTTTTGAGCGCGCGTTCAACCCCGTTAGCGCCCAGCGCGCGGGAATCGCCGTGCACGAACTGCACCTTCCCCGCGTCGATGGTTGCGTAAGCGCCGCTCGCAAACGCCAGTAACAGCGCCCCGACACACGTTGCGTTGATCGTCCTCATGACTTGCCCCCTAAAACCTACCCTCGCGAATTGAGGTTAGGACTCGGGGGAGACAGAATCGAGGACTTATATCACCTTGAATTGCAAGATTGTTTAAGCTGTGTACTGCCCCCAGACGCCTCGCCGTATTCCTGTGTTAGCGGCGCTGGCGCGCCGAGACCAGGGAAGACGCGAGCCGCCCACTGGTAACCTCCGGGTTTCTTTCGATAAATAGGAGCTCGGCATGGATCTGGGAATCAAAGGTAAGACCGCGCTCGTGTGCGCGGCATCCAAGGGGCTGGGCAAGGGCTGCGCGATTTCGCTCGCGCGCGAGGGCGTGAACGTGGTGATCACGGCGCGCGGCGGAGAGGCGCTCGAGGCGACTGCCGAGGAAATCCGCAAGGCCACCGGCGTGAAGGTGACCGCGGTCGCGGGCGACATCACCTCGCCCGAGGGGCGCGCGCAGGCGCTCGAGGCCTGCCCGCGGCCGGACATCCTGGTCAACAACGCAGGCGGGCCGCCGCCGGGCGACTTCCGCAACTGGAGCCGCGACGACTGGATCAAGGCGCTCGACGGCAACATGCTCACGCCGATCGCGCTCATCAAGGCGGTGATCGACGGCATGATCGAGCGCAAGTTCGGGCGCATTGTCAACATCACCTCGGGGGCGGTGAAGATGCCGATTCCCGAGCTCGGCATGTCGAACGGCGCCCGCACCGGACTCACGGGCTTTGTCGCCGGGCTGTCGCGCGCCGTGGCGCAGCACAACGTGACGATCAACAACCTCCTGCCGGGCCCGTTCGACACCGACCGGCTGCGCTCGAATTTCGCGTTCAACGCAAAGAAGGCCGGCAAGACGGCGCAAGAGCTCGCCAAGTCGCGCATGGAGGCGAATCCCGCCAAGCGTTTCGGCACGGTAGAGGAGTTCGGCGACGCCTGCGCGTTCCTGTGCGGCGCGCATGCGGGCTACATCGTCGGCCAGAATCTGCTGCTCGACGGCGGCGCTTTCCCCGGGACATTCTAGAGCGGTAAAATTCACGGTTCACCGTACCGGAGGACATATGAACGCTCCGTCCCGCGCCGGACTGCCGGCCCTCAACCTGAAAGACCCGAAGCTCTTCCGCGAACAGTGCTACATCGACGGCGCCTGGGTCGCGGCCGACTCGAAGAAGACCTTCCCCGTCGACAACCCCGCCACCGGCGATACCCTCGGCAGCGTGCCGGACATGGGGTTGGCCGAGACCAGGCGCGCGATCGAGGCGGCCGACAAGGCCTGGCCGGCGTGGCGCGCCAAGACCGCCAAGGAGCGCTCCGCGATCCTGCGCAAGTGGTTCGATCTGATGATGGCGAACCAGGACGACCTCGCGCTGATTCTCACCTCCGAGCAGGGCAAGCCGCTCGCCGAGGCAAAAGGCGAGATCGCCTACGGCGCGTCGTTCGTCGAATGGTTCGCCGAGGAAGCCAAACGCGTCTACGGCGACGTCATTCCGCAGCACCAGGCAGACAAGAGGATCCTGGTGCTGAAGCAGCCAATCGGCGTGTCGGCGATGATCACGCCCTGGAACTTCCCCAACGCGATGATCACGCGCAAGGCGGCGCCGGCGCTCGCCGCAGGCTGCACGGTGGTGATCAAGCCCGCCGAGCAGACTCCCTTCTCCGCGCTGGCGATGGCGGAGCTGGCCGAGCGCGCCGGAATGCCGAAGGGCGTTTTCAACCTCGTTACCGGCGACGCGCCGACCATCGGCAAGGAGATGTGCGCCAACCCGACCGTGCGCAAGCTCTCGTTTACCGGCTCCACCGAGGTGGGGCGCATCCTGATGCGCCAGTCGGCCGACACGATCAAGAAGCTCTCGCTCGAGCTCGGCGGCAACGCACCGTTCATCGTGTTCGACGACGCCGATCTCGATGCGGCGGTCGAGGGCGCGATCGCAAGCAAGTACCGCAACGCGGGCCAGACCTGCGTCTGCGCCAACCGCATCTACGTTCAGGACAAGGTCTACGACGCCTTCGCCGCGAAGCTGGCCGAGAAGGTCAAGAGCTTCAAGGTCGGCGCCGGCACCGAGTCGGGCGTGGTGATCGGCCCGCTGATCGACCAGCAGGGGATGAAGAAGGTCGAGGAGCACGTCGCCGACGCGACCGCCAAGGGCGCCAAGGTGATCCTCGGCGGTAAGCCGCACAGCCGCGGCGGCCTGTTCTTCGAGCCGACCATCCTCACCGGTGTGACGCAGCAGATGCGCGTGTCGAACGAGGAAACCTTCGGTCCGGTGGCGCCGCTGTACCGCTTCAAGACCGACGACGAGGCAATCTCGATGGCGAACGCCACCGAATTCGGCCTCGCGGGCTACTTCTACAGCCGCGACATCGGCCGCATCTTCCGCGTCGCCGAGAAGATGGAGACAGGCATGGTGTGCGTCAACAGCGGCATCCTTTCCACCGAAGTCGCGCCCTTCGGCGGCGTCAAGCAGTCGGGCCTCGGCCGCGAAGGGTCAAAGTACGGCATCGAGGAGTACCTCGAGGTCAAGTACCTGATGCTGGGGGGAATCTGAGAAACGACTCCGCCTGCGCGCCCAGGCGCGCGTAGGCGGCCCGATACTCTTTCGCCAGGCGCTCGACGACTTCCGCCGCGGCCGGGGCGTCGTCTATGACTCCCACGCCTTGGCCTGCGCTCCAGATATCGCGCCAGACCTTCTTCTCGACGTTGCCGCCCGAACCGAAATTCATCGTCTTCTTGTCCGCGAGCGGCAGGTTGTCCGGATCGAGTCCGGCAGCGGCCACGCTCTGGCGCAGGTAATTGCCGTGCACGCCGGTAAATAGCGGCGTGTAGACGATATCGGCCGCCGCGGCGTCCGCGAGCATGTTCTTGTACTCCGGCTTGGCGTTCGCTTCGCGCGTGGCGATGAAACGCGTGCCGATATAGGCGAGGTCCGCCCCGGCGGCCTGGGCCGCAAGCACCGCCTCGCCGGTAGCGATCGCTCCGGCGAGCAGGATCGTGCCGTCGAAGAAGCGCCTTACCTCCTGAACCAGAGCGAACGGGCTGAGCATGCCCGCGTGCCCCCCGGCACC
The DNA here is from genome assembly GCA_049582045.1 of Burkholderiales bacterium. Lineage (GTDB taxonomy): Bacteria > Pseudomonadota > Gammaproteobacteria > Burkholderiales > SG8-39 > DAHVFK01. The sequence goes on along the minus strand of JBAUTD010000241.1, from coordinate 5,399 downwards.
GGCGCAGACCAGGATCAGGCCGTCGACTCCGGCCTGCATCGCCCTGCGCGCATGGCGCACGCTGATCACGTCGTGAAACACCAGCCCGCCCCAGCCATGCACCCGCGGCACGATCTCGTCCGGAGCCCGCAGCGAGGTGATGACGATAGGTACCCGGAAGCGCTCGCATACCTCCATGTCGTGACCGAGTCGGTCGTTCGAGGCGTGAACGATCTGGTTGACCGCGTACGGCGCGGCCTGCCGGTAGGCCGCGAGCTCGGCGGTGATCCGCTCGAGCCACACCTGGAGCTGCTCCTTGGGTCGTGCGTTCAGCGCCGGGAACGATCCCACGATTCCTGCCTTGCATTGCTCGATGACGAGCTCCGGGTTCGATACGATGAACAGCGGTGAGCCGACAACCGGCAGGCGCAGACGGCCTCGCAGCAGCGCGGGAAGGGGCATGCGGATTCTCCGATAGACGCGGTGATTCTGGTTGCGTCGGAAGTATCGCATGCGCTGCGCGCACTCTCCGACTGCTAGAATGCCGGTCTTGCATCGCCCTCCGCCATGTCCCGCCTGATTCGCAACATCGCCATCATCGCCCACGTCGACCACGGCAAGACCACGCTGGTCGACAAGCTGCTGCATCAGGCCGGAGCGTTCGCGGCGCACGAACGCGTGGCCGAGCGCGTGATGGACTCGAACGACATCGAGCGCGAGCGCGGCATCACGATCTTCGCCAAGAACTGCGCGGTGGATTACGCGGGCGTGCACATCAACATCGTCGACACGCCGGGGCACGCGGATTTCGGCGGCGAGGTCGAGCGCGTGCTGGGCATGGTCGACGGCGTGCTGCTGCTGGTCGATGCGGTGGAAGGCCCCATGCCGCAGACGCGCTTCGTCACCAAAAAGGCTCTTGCGCTGGGTCTCAAGCCGATCGTCGTGGTGAACAAGGTCGACCGCGACGGCGCGCGCCCCGATTGGGTCGTCAATCACACCTTCGAGCTGTTCGACAAGCTCGGCGCAAGCGAGCAGCAGCTCGACTTCCCTGTCGTCTACGCGTCCGCGCTGCAGGGCTGGGCATCGCTCGATTCCGCGCGGCGCGGCCATGACATGCGGCCGCTGTTCGACACGATTCTGGAACGGGTTCCCGCGCCGATGGATGTGGATGCTGACGGCCCGCTTCAGCTTCAGATCTCGGCGCTTGATTATTCGAGTTACGTCGGGCGCATCGGCATCGGGCGCATCCGGCGCGGCCGCTTGAGACCCGCCAGCGAGATACTGGTGATGCTGCCGGAGCAGGCCCCGCTGCGCGCCAAGGTTGCGCAAGTATTCGGGTTCAGCGGCCTGGAGCGCATACCGCTTAACGAGGCGAGCGCCGGCGACATCGTGCAGTTCACCGGGGTGGACGAACTCGCCATCGGCTGCACCCTTTGCGACCCGGATCACCCCGACGCGCTGCCCGCGCCGCGGGTCGACGAGCCGACGATCACCATGAACTTCCAGGTGAACTCCTCGCCTTTCGCGGGAACCGAAGGAAGATTCCTCACCAGCCGCCAGATTCGCGAGCGGCTGATGCGCGAGCTGTTCACCAACGTTGCGCTGCGGGTTGAGGACACGAGCGACGCGGATGTGTTCCTGGTTTCCGGCCGCGGCGAACTGCACCTGACCATCCTGGTCGAGAACATGCGGCGCGAGGGCTACGAGGTGGCGGTCAGCCGCCCGCGTGTGATCACCCGAACGTTGGACGGAATACTGCAGGAACCCTACGAGCTGCTCACGCTCGACGTCGAGGAAACGCACCAGGGTCAGGTCATGGAAGCGCTGGCGCTGCGGCGCGGCGAGCTGGTGGACATGGTCCCGGACGGGCGCGGCCGGGTGCGCCTGGACTACCGCATTCCGGCGCGCGGGTTGATCGGATTCCAAGGCGAGTTCATGAACCTCACGCGCGGTAACGGGATCCTTAGCCACGTGTTCGACGACTACGGGCCCTGGAAGGGCGAGATGCCGGGACGGCGCAACGGTGCCATGGTGTCGCAGGAAGACGGCGTGGCGGTCGGCTACGCCCTGTTCAACCTCCAGGAACGGGGCAGGCTCTTCGTCAGCCCGGGCGACAAGGTCTACGAGGGCATGGTGGTCGGGATCCACAGCCGCGACAGCGATCTGGTCGTGAATCCGATCAAGAACAAGAAGCTCACCAACGTGCGCGCCTCCGGCAAGGACGAGAACGTCCTGCTCACCCCGCCGGTGAAGCTGACGCTCGAATTCGCGATCGAATTCATCGAGGACGACGAGCTGGTCGAGGTCACGCCGAAGACGATCCGCATCCGCAAGCGGCACCTGACCGAGAACGAACGCAGGCGCGCCGTGCGCGCCGCCGCCGTCGCGTAACCCGCCCTCCGTGGCACGCCTCCTGCGGCAATCGCTGGCACTTGCGGCCGCGGCGCTCGGCGTGTGGGCAAGTGCGCAGGCGAAGGAGTGCCTCGCGCCAGGAGAGTGGTTCGCGACCGAGGCCGGCACCGTTCGCCCCGCCAAGGACAGCGACGTACTCGCGCAGATGGCGCAGCGGCACGTGGTGCTGCTGGGCGAGACGCACGACAACCCGGACGATCACGCGTGGCAGTTGGCAACGCTCGGCGCGCTGCACCTGCTGCGGCCGGACATGGTGATCGGATTCGAGGCGTTTCCGCGCCGCGCCCAGCCGGTGCTGGACAAGTGGATCGCTGGCGACCTTTCCGAGCGCCAGCTGCTCGAGCAGACCGACTGGGAGAAGGTGTGGGGCTGGCCCGCGGACCTCTATCTGCCGCTGTTTCGCTTCGCCCGTATCAACCGAATTCCGATGCGAGCGTTGAATGTGGACCAGTCTCTGGTCAAGGAGATTTCGGCCAAAGGGTGGCAGGCGGTGCCTGAGGCGCGAAAAGAAGGGGTCACCAGCCCCGCGGCGCCCTCCCCGGCCTATCTGGACGATTTGTTCGAGGTCTACAAGCTTCACCCCGAGGGTGGCGATCCAGGCAAGAACCGCCAGAGCCCCGGCTTTCTTCATTTCGTCGACTCGCAGACGACCTGGGATCGCGCGATGGCGCAAGGGCTCGGGGATGCGGCGCACGCGCCGGGCGACGCGAGCCGACCGCTCGTGGTCGGCATCATGGGCAGCGGACACATACGCTACGGCCGTGGAGTCGCTCATCAGCTGCGCGACCTCCGCATCGACAGCATCGGCATGCTTCTGCCCGTTTCCGCGAGCCGCGATTGCGCAGGACTGGCTGGAATTGCAGACGCCGTATTCGCCGTTCCGGAACTGCCAGCGTCGGCCCCGCGTCCGCCGCGGCTCGGCGTGCGTATCGAGCAGACCAAGGACGATGTCGGCATCGTCGAGGTCGTCAAAGGCAGCCTCGCCGATTCGACCGGCTTGCGCGCCGGCGACCGAATCGTTTCAATTGCCGGCAAGAGCGTCGCCCGCGTGAGCGAAGTGATTCGCGCGGTCCGCGCACAACCGCCGGGAACGTGGCTGCCGATGCACATCCGTCGTGACGGACAGGAACTCGACCTGGTGGTGAAATTTCCTCCCGCGCAATGATTCGCCCCTGGCGCGCCGTGCTGCTGCTCGCGGGGTTGCTGGCGCCCGCGCTTGCCCTCGCAGACGTCGACCGGCTCGCCCTGGAAGTGCGGCTCGACCCGGCGTCGCGTTCGCTCCAAGTCGTCGCAGAGCTTAAGAGCACAGGAGAATTTCGCTTCGAGCTGAATCGCGCGCTCACCATCCGCTCGGCAACCGTCGACGGCGCTCCCGCAGCGGTCGAGCTCGCGGGCAGCGACGGCGAGCTCAACCTGTGGCGCGTGCCCGCGGAAACCGGCTCGACGCTGCGGCTCGACTATGCCGGCACCCTGCCAGCCCTGGACCGGTCGCTCGATTACCGGCAAGTGCTGCGGGAGACGCAGGCCATGGTCGCGCCGGACGGCAGCTATCTGCCCGCCGCAGGCGGCTGGTATCCGGTGTCCGACGCGCCATTCACCTACGACATTCGGCTGTCGCTGCCGAGCGATCAGCGAGGGCTGGTGCCCGGACGGCTGATCGAGGAAAAAGTCTCGGGCGGACGCTACCGCGCGCGCTTTGCGTTCGACCATCCGGCCGAGGGCATCGAGCTGATGGCGGGGCCGTACCTCGTGCGCGAGAAGATGGTCGCGCGGCGCGGGACGGCACCTCTGCGCCTCAGAACCTACTTCTACCCGGACCTGGAGCCGCTCGCGACCGGCTATCTGGACGACAGCAGGCGCTATATCGAACGCTACAGCAGGCTCATCGGGCCCTACCCCTTTTCTTCGTTTTCAATCGTTGCAAGCGTGCTGCCGACAGGATTCGGAATGCCGACCCTCACCTATATCGGCGCTGCGGTACTCAAGCTGCCTTTCATCCGCGCCACCTCGCTCGGACACGAAGTGCTGCACAACTGGTGGGGTAACGGGGTCTACGTGGATTATGCGAGCGGCAACTGGAGCGAGGGCTTGACCACTTTCATGGCGGACTATGCGTATAAGGAAGAGATCTCGCCCGAGGCGGCGCGGGAAACGCGGCTCGCATGGCTGCGCGACTATGCCTCAGTGCCCTCCGGCGAGCAGCAATCGCTGGCCGCGTTTCGCACGCGCGCACACGGTGCCGCCGCCGCAATCGGCTACGGCAAGTCGGCGATGGTGTTCTTCATGCTGCGCGACCTCATCGGCCGGGAAGCCTTCGAGGCGGGGGTACGTGATTTCTGGCGCGCTGAGCGCTTCCGGGTCGCCTCCTGGGACGACCTGAGGGCGGCGTTCGAGCGCGCTTCCGGACGAGATCTCGCGTGGTTCTTCGAGCAATGGGTCGAGCGCGCCGGCGCCCCGCGCCTGCGCATCGAATCCGCGCAGGTGCTGCGCAAGGGCGGCGCGGCGACTCTCGCGCTCACCTTCGTGCAGTCGACGCCGCCGTACCGGATGCGCGTGCCGGTCGAGATCGATACCGGCGCGCGCGCGCAGACCCGCTGGGTCGAAGTCGAGCGCGAGCGCCAGACCGTGCTGCTGCCCTTGAAGCAGGTTCCCGACAGCGTGCGCCTCGACCCGGGGCTGCGCCTGTGGCGCGCGCTTGACTCGCACCAGTTGCCGCCGATCCTTCGCCAGTGGATCCTGGCGCGCTCGCCGCGCCTGGCACTCGCGTCAACGGACCCGGAGATCTCGCGCGCGGCGCAAGCGCTGGCAAAGGCATTGTTCGAGAACCCGACGCACATGCTCCGCTTGGCCGAGATTTCCGCCCAGAGCGATCCCGTCCTTCTGGTCGGGCTCGATGCAGATGTCGACGCGGCGCTTGGTCGCCTCGGCCTTCCGCCGCGTCCCAAGGCACTCGCCGGCCGCGGCAGCGCCCAGGTGTGGACTGTGCGGCGCGCCGGCTCGGCACCGCC
>JBAUTD010000240.1:0-1616 GCA_049582045.1 Burkholderiales bacterium | reverse complement strand
GGCACCCTCGTCGCGCCCGGTGTCTCCACAATCCTGAGCGGAACGCCCGCTGCCGCAGCGAGCGCCTTGACGCCGTCGAGGATGTTCATGCCGACCGACTGGTGCGCGAAGAAGACGCGGAGTCGGGCGACGCGCTCGAGTTGCTCGCGCAGATGAGCGTCGGCGGTCGCGGATCGAGCGGGCACCGGCGCGCCGGCGGCGCTTATTGCGATCAGCGTAGCCGCCACGACCTGTGTTCCTGAAATTCCGAAATCTCTTCGTAAGGCTGGCGACCGCACTCGTCCAGCATAGCCTCATTCTGTGTGCGCTTCTGTCAAAATTCAATCGAGGATGCCTGGCAATTCTGCGCGCGAAGCTAGAATCGAAAATTTGCAGGACTACGCATGCCCGTGAGCGCCTGACGATGTGCGGAATTGCTGGAATCGTGGCGTTGCGCGATGGGATGCCGCCGCCCGGGATCGAGGAAGTGCAGGCGATGGTCGGCGCGCTTCGGCACCGGGGACCGGATGAACGTGGCCTCTACCGCGACGCTCGGGCGGCGCTCGGGCACGCGCGCCTCTCGGTCATCGACCTCGCCACCGGGCAGCAGCCGTTGTCGAACGAGGACGGCACGCTGTGGATCGTTTTCAACGGCGAAATCTTCAACTATGTCGAGCTGCGCGCGGAGCTGGTCGCGCTCGGCCACCGGTTCCGCACGCGCAGCGACACCGAGGTCGTCGTCCACGCCTGGGAAGCCTGGGGCGAGCGAGCGTTCGAGCGGTTCAACGGCCAGTTCGCCATTGCCATCTGGAGCGCACGGGACGGGACGCTCATCCTGGCGAGGGATCGACTCGGCGTGCAGCCGCTGTTCTGGTGCGAACATGCCGGGCGGCTTCTCTTCGCAAGCGAAGTAAAGGCGATCTTTGCGGGCGACCATTCGCTTCCGCGCGCACTCGATCCGGCCGGTCTTGCCGAAACGTTTACGTTCTGGACGCCGGTCGCGCCGCAGTCCGTGTTCAAGGGGATCACCGAGCTGGAGCCGGGGCACGCGCGGACGGCTTCGCCCCGCGGGGTCACGCAGCGCGCCTTCTGGGCGCCGCGCTACCCCGCGGCCGATCGCGATGGGTTCGAGGGTTCGCTCGACGAAGCCGCCGTTCGTGTGCGAGACGGGCTCGAGACGGCCGTGCGCCTGCGCATGCTTCGCGCCGACGTGCCGGTCGGCTGCTATCTTTCCGGCGGCCTCGACAGCTCGCTGGTGGCCGCGCTCGGGCACCGGGTGAAGGGCGACAAGTTCCAGACTTTCTCGATGCGCTTCGAGGACGCGGAGTATGACGAGACGGCCTTCCAGCGCATGGTCGCGGCGCGCATCGGCAGCGACCACCACGAGATCGTCGTGCGCGCGCAGGACATCGCCGCCGTGTTTCCCGACGTCGTATATCATGCCGAGCGCCCGCTGCTGCGCACCGGGCCGGCGCCGCTGTTCCTTCTCTCGGGACTGGTTCGCGACGCGGGGATCAAGGTGGTGCTCACCGGCGAGGGGGCCGACGAGGTCTTCGCGGGCTACGACGTATTTCGCGAAGCGAAGGTGCGGCGCTTCTGGGGCCGCAGGCCCGAGTCCAAGTTGCGCCCCCGATTGC